>NZ_AWGA01000067.1 GCF_000471645.3 Candidatus Schmidhempelia bombi str. Bimp
GTCAACCATCACTGTTGAGTTATTCTATCCAAATTCAACACAGCCATTAGCGGGCTTAGGCAATCGCTTAGAGTTGGTTAGTAAAGATGGTAACGCGCTTAAGGGACACGTTGCATTTGTTAATGAAAGCAATGGCGTCTATACCTTTAAAGTCACCTCAACGACCTTAGGTAAAGATGAGTTTATCTTCAAAACCAGCAAGTCAATGAGCAAACAGTCAGCGACAGTAAGCTATATGACGGGTGACGAGTTTGATCAAACAGCATCAACGATTGAAGCATTGCCAAATTCAATCAGGGCTAATGGTGAGGATGTTGCTATAGTAAATGTTAAGTTATTCTATGCATCAAATCCGAATAAACCAATTACTGGTCATACGGATGTAACATTAATAAGCAAAGATCCAAATAAAGCTATTGTTGGTAATGTGACTCCTATGGGAGAAACCGCTACTGGTATTTATAGCTTTAAGGTGACATCTGATGTAGTAGATTCTGATGAATTTGCATTCAAAACTACAAATACAGTAAGTGCTAATAGTGTTGTAGTTAACTATGTGACATCAGAGGATGCAAACTTACGGATCACGTTGAAAACATCTGAAAAACAAGTGAAAGTCGGTGATGTGATCATGTTTATCGCTGATATAGAGAATATTGGCAATACTAATGCAGTAAATGTAAGTATCGTCAATACGTTACCAGTTGGCTTTAGTTATATCGCTGATTCAGCGACTATAACCACAGCTGATGCAATATCAACAACGGGTAACAGTCCTGTAGATATCAGTAATATTTCGATTAAATCGAAATCGACAGCGACATTACGTTTCCTTGTAAGAACAGGTGCTGGTATAAAACCAGGTAATAACATCGCTTATGCCGAAGGTTATGCAATCAGCAACGATGTATCAACATTGGCCGCAAATGCGTTACCTGTATCATCTAAGCGTTTAATCTCTAACAGAGCATCAGTAACGGTGATCGTTGATAATAGTGATCCAATGGTAGATGAAACCTTATTACTAGGAACGGTTTATCACGACCGTAATGGTAATGGTATGCAGGACGCTGGTGAACCGGGTATCCCAGGTGTGAAAGTGATTAGTGCTGAAGGGCTAATTATGACCACCGATCAGTATGGGCGTTATCATTTAGAAAATGTAGCGGGCGGCAAAGGAACACGTGGCCGTAACTATATTCTAAAAGTTGATACTGCAACTTTACCAGTAGGGACAACATTCGTAACACGTAATCCATTGGTTAGACGTATTACCCCAGGATTACCTGTGAGGTTTGATTTCGCTGTGAAATTACCTGAGGAACAAGTACTTGAAGTAAGTGACAAACTGTTTATCACAGGCAAAGCCGATATTCAGTCTTCTTACAATAAAGTATTAAGTAAAATGGTCGATGTCATTAAATCAAATGACATTAAAGAAGTTGTTATTGTGACAACAGCAAAACAAGAATTAGCAACTATGCGTGAGAACATATTAAGGGATCTGCTAAATGCAGAACTTGGTGAAGGTAATTCTGTAATTGTAGGTAGTCAGACTCCTGCAGTGGAGGGCAAGTAATGAAGACGAGAATGAAATTTCTTGATTATACACTTCTGACTATTTTAGCTAGTTTTTCAGCGACAGCTGCTGCAGATACAGAGGTAGTTGATTGTAGTAATGAAACTGAGTGTCGAGTTGATGACAAGGTTTTATTTACGGTGAAACCAAAATCGGGGAATGCAAATTCCCCCTCTACTGGTAATGTTATCAATTTGACCGGTAATGGTATGATTTGGGCTTCTGAGGAGAGTAATTTTAATCAAGCTGAATTATCTATTTCAGCCCCATCTTCTGTGCCTTTACAGAATGGTAAAATTATCAAACCCGTTGAGTTTTATGTTCGTTCCAATTATTCAGCCTTTGTGGATAACTACGTGGTTTCTATTTATCGTGGTACAGATACTGATTTAATTGAACCGCTAGTACAATTACCCGCTGATGTCAAAGCAATATCGTCCATCCTTTGGGATGGCGATTTGCCAGCAAAATATCAGTATCGTGTAGGTGATTCACTTATTTATGTGGTGCGTGCCTATGATAAAGAGGGTCATTTTGACGAAACGTATTCACAAGCAATCAAACTTGTCACGCCTGAAGAGAATGAACGCGGAAATACGGCAATTCGTGATTCGCTTTCTCAAAATAAAGGTCAAGTTATGACCAAAGAAGAAGCGATGACTGAAAGTTTAATTGATAGTGTCGTGAGTTCAAATAATTTATACCGCCAAAATATTCCATTTAGAGGATCGCGGGTTAAGATCCAAGGTACAAATATACCTGATGGAAGTAATGTTTATATTAATGGAGAATCTTATCCAATTGATTTAAACCGTAAATTTGCTGTAGATTTCTTACTACCTATCGGTGAACATGATTTTGATATTACTGTAGATGATAAAAAAATGGGTAATATTGAACGTGTACTTACCGTTGATGTATCAGGTAACTCATTTTTTATGGTGGGGATGGCTGATGTTACTGTTTATCAAAATAGCGCAAGTGGTTCGAATAAAGAGGCTGCGCTAACTGATAGCGAAGGCAATTATAATGATAAAGATTTAATGTCAGATGGGCGTATTGCGTTCTATATGAAGAGTAAAATCGATGGTCGTTATACTATTACTGCGCATGCCGATACGCGAGAAAAAGAACTACAGCATCTATTTAGTGGATTTGGGCGTGCTTATCCAGAAGATGTTTTCCGTAGCTTAGATCCAGACTTATATTATCCAACTTATGGTGATGATTCTTCTGTTTATCGTGATGTCGATACTATGGGACGTTTCTATTTACGTGTAGATTGGGATAAAAGCCAAGCATTATGGGGTAACTTCAATACAGGTATCGCCGGTACTGAATACGGACGTTATTCTCGTTCATTATATGGTGCTGCGCTTGATTGGCGTTCAATCGCAACTACAAAATTTGGCGATACCAGAACCGAATTACGAGGTTTTGCTTCGCAAGCTCAAAGTAATCCAGGTCATAGTGAGTTCTTAGGTACTGGCGGTAGCTTGTATTACTTAAAACACACACGTATTTTATCTGGATCAGATAAAGTGCAGGTACAGATCAGCGATAAAATAACAGGGCGAGTTGAATCAACAATCAGTTTAACACGTGGTGTCGATTATGAAATTGATGCGGTGCAAGGCCGTATCATTTTAGCTAAGCCATTAACACAAATTGTTAGACAATCTATGCCAAGTATTATCCATCAAGATCCGCTTAATGGTTATGAACAGCGTTTACTAGTTGATTATGAGTATATTCCAACGGGGTTTGAACCAGAATCCATTACCTCAGGGGTACGTGGTAAACACTGGATCACCGATAATATTGCAGTTGGTGGAACTTATGTTGATGAGAATCAAGCCGGTAAAGATTATCTAATGAAGGGTGCTGATGTTACCCTCAAAGCGGGTAATGGTACTTACATAAAAGCTGAATATACCAAAACTGAATCAACAGGCGTGCCAATCTTTTATTCTGATAATGGTGGTTTAAGTTTCAATGAAGTTAATAAAGTAGATTCAAACCGAGAAGGTGAAGCGAAAGCTATTGAAGGGCGTGTTAATCTGAAAGAACTTGGCGTCACCGATAATAATATCAGTGCAGGTGCTTGGTGGCATAAAGTTGATAAGGGTTATTCGACTAGCAACAGTGATAATGCCGAAGATACCGAACTCTACGGCGCGGAAATTTCAGCTGATATTACTGACAATTTATTAGTATATACTCGTCATACCAAAGTGGATAAAGGTAACAAAAGTTACATAGAATCCCAATTAAGCTCTGAATGGCGTATTACTGATGATTCAACAGTAACGGCTGAAGTCAAACGTGTTGAGACGAAAATAGGTGCTGATAAAGCGACAGGTATGTTGGCGGCTATGCAATATAGCTATCAATATAATTCAAGTATTGAATTGTATGGTTCAGGACAGATTACCTTAGATAATGATAGTGGTGAATATGCTAATAACGATGCGGTAACAGCTGGTTTCAAATATCTATATGGTGATTTATCATCAATTGGTATTGAAGGGACCACAGGTGCTCGCGGTAGCAGTGGATTATTATTTGCTGAACATCGTTTAAGTACTGATCATACTATTTATGCCAATTATACTTTATCGGACAGTAAGTCTGACTATAGTTCAGCCTTTAATTCTAATCAAGGTGGCTGGACTGTTGGGCAACGTTGGCGCTTAACCGATAGAATTAATTTATTCAATGAAACCCAGCAACTTAAAGGCAGTGCTAATGAAAAAGGGACGGCGAATACCATTGGCGTGGATTATTTACTTGATGAAGGTTGGAGTACCAATGTTACTGTACAAGATGGTAAATTAAAACGTTCAACGGATAATGCGAAAATTCATCGTACTGCAGTGAGTGCCTCAATTAGTCGTACAACTGACGACATGGATTGGAGTTCGAAAGTTGAATATCGACATGATTCAGGTGCCGAGCATCGTCGTCAATGGTTAACCACTAACCGTGTTAACTGGAAATTCAATGAAAGTTTACGTTTATCTGGTAAATTTAATTATTCTGAAACACATGATATGGTAACCGAAGTCGATGAAGCTAAATTCATTGAAAGTGGTATAGGTTTCGCATGGCGTCCTTGGGATAATAATCAATGGGCATTATTTGGTCGTTATAATTATTTATATGATGATTCGAGTAATGGTCAGGATTCTGATGGGTATGACCAAAAATCTCACATATTCTCATTAGAAGGTGTACATAAACTGAATGCCCAATGGGAATTTGCAGCTAAAGTCGCGTATCGTCAAAGTGAAAAGCGCTTTGGATATCTTGATGATTGGTTTGATAGTTCAGCCTCCTTTGCTGCGGCTCAGATCCGCTATGATTTAATCAATAAATGGCACTTAATGGGTGAATATCGTTGGTTAAAAGTTAAAGATGGCGGTACTAAACAAGGCTTCTTAGCGGGTATTGATTACGATATTAGTGATTACCTACGCTTTGGGCTTGGTTATAACTTTACTGACTTTAGCGATGACTTAACTAAACAAGATTACAAATATAAAGGCTTCTTTATTAACGTAGTTGGTTATTATTAAGTTATTATCTATATAAATTATAATAAAAATGGGCTTAGCTATAGCCCATTTTTTATTTCTACTGCTATTTGAAAACAATCTATTATCGTATTGCAGCTCATTAAAATTAAGCCAAGGTTTTGATACTATGTTTTTTTAAACTAAAGAAATTATGTTAAAATAAGCGCTCTTTGATAATGAGATGGTTATAAGAATGTCAAATCCAACAGATAAAAACGATCAGGATGTTATCGATTTTGGTTTTCAACAAATCCCGAAACAGGAAAAGGAACATAGAGTAGCTGGTGTTTTTCACTCTGTTGCTGATAAATATGATGTAATGAATGATTTGATGTCATTCGGGATTCACCGCTTATGGAAAAAAGCCACCGTTGATCTTTGTAGTATACGTAAAGGACAAAAGATTTTAGATTTAGCAGGAGGGACAGGCGATTTAACAGCTAAATTTTCTCGCTTAGTTGGTGAACAAGGTAGGGTCATATTGGCTGATATTAATGACTCTATGCTAAAAGTTGGAAGAAGTAAATTACGGGATAAAGGACTTATCAATAATATTGACTATGTACAGGCTAATGCTGAAGCCTTACCGTTTGCTGACAATTATTTTGATTGTATAACGATTTCATTTGGACTACGTAATGTCACCGATAAACAGAAAGCATTAGCATCAATGCACCGAGTATTAAAACCTGGGGGACGTTTATTGGTATTAGAATTTTCAAAGCCACAGCATGCCCTACTTAATAAAGCTTACGATCTTTATTCTTTTCATGTCTTACCCGTTATGGGAAAAGTGATTGCTAATGATGCGGACAGTTACCGTTATTTAGCCGAATCCATACGAATGCATCCCGATCAGGAAAAATTAAGACAGATGATGTTAAACGCTGGTTTTAATGACGTCAAATATTACAATATGACTGGCGGTATAGTGGCACTTCACCGTGGATTTAAATTTTAATATTGGATTAGCATGAAATTTTTGCGTATATATAAAATCATCGCTGTACAACGCGCTTACCAATTAAGTGAACTATTACCTTCACATAAATACGCCTATTGGTTAAAGTTAATATCAAAATGTCTATTTTGGGTAAGACCAAAAGCAAAGGGTAAGCCTGTTGGTGAACGTCTTCGTTTAGCCTTACAAGAACTCGGTCCTATCTGGATCAAATTTGGGCAAATGATGTCAACTCGCCATGATCTTTTATCCAAATCACTCACAACTCATCTGGCTTTACTACAAGATAACGTCACCGCTTTTGATGGTCAACTCGCAGCACAAATCATTGAAAAAGCATTAGGTGCGCCATTAACCGATTATTTTGATGAATTTGATTTAACGCCATTAGCCTCAGCTTCTATTGCACAAGTCCACGCCGCGACCATGAAAAATACTCAAATTCCTGTTGTGGTAAAAGTCTTGAGACCTAACATTAAATCTGAGATACAAGCAGATATTGAGTTAATGTATTGGGTCGCTGAAAAATTAACTACCTCAGTTAAAGGTGGCGCGCGTCTAAGAGCCAGTGAAATTGTCAATAACTATGAACAAACTTTATTAAACGAGCTAAATTTACGACAAGAAGCCCACAATACTTGTCGTTTAAGAGAAAATTTTATTGATAGTCAGGTCTTATATATTCCTTACGTTTATCAAGATTTATGCCGTGAAAATATCTTAGTTGAAGAGCGTATTTCAGGTGTAAGCATTGCTAATATTGAAGCCTTACATCGTGCTGGCGTTAATCTACCGTTATTAGCTGAACGTGGTGTTGAAATCTTTTTCACACAAGTTTTCCGAGATAACTTTTTTCATGCTGATATGCATCCTGGTAATATTTTTATTGATATTAGTGATCCACAAGATCCACGCTATATTGGCATTGACTGCGCAATCGTTGGTGAATTGACCCATCAGGATCAACAATATTTAGCTGAAAATTTTATTGCCTTCTTTAATCGTGATTATCGAAAAATTGCTCAGCTTTATATTGATTCGGGTTGGGTGCCAGAAGATACCCATCTTTATGACTTTGAAATGGCTATGCGAGATGTATGTGAGCCTATTTTCGCTAAACCATTAGGTGAAATTTCATTTGCGACGGTTTTATTCAACCTATTTAATGTAGCTAGACGATTCAATATGGAGGTTCAGCCGCAATTAATTTTATTAGAAAAAACATTATTTTATATTGAAGGTTTAGGACGGCAACTTTATCCAGAACTTGATTTATGGAAAACGGCAAAGCCTTTTTTAGAAAACTGGTATGCTGAACAGATGAGTATTAAGACGTTCATTCGTCAAGTGACAAAAACAGTCCCGATGATCAGCCGATTATTACCCGAATTACCAAGCCAACTAAAATCACAACAGCGTGTTAATCAAGTATTAAAATCAAAATTGGATCATTTATCACAACAGTTGTATACTGTACAAAGGAGACAGTTACATCAATCTTATATCCTGACCGCTATTATTATTGCGGTAATAGCTTTAATTGTTTTGTATTAAAAAGAGGTTTTATCTATGATGCCAAGTTTACCACAACTACTGATTCTTATTGCAGTTGTTGTTTTATTGTTTGGAACAAAAAAATTACGAACATTAGGTGAAGATTTAGGCACTGCTATTAAAGGGTTTAAAAAAGCGATGAGCGAGGATGAAGATGAACAAAAAGCGTCTAATGATAAAGTGCTCACACAAAACCAAAAGCATGATATGGATAAATAAGAGAATATCGTGTTTGATATAAGTTTTGGCCAATTATTACTCGTCATGATAATTGGCTTAATTGTACTAGGTCCTCAAAAATTGCCTATTGCGATAAAGACGGTTGCTAGTTGGATTAGGACTTTACGTACTATCTCCAACTCCGTCCAACTTGAGCTAAGTAGAGAATTAAAATTACAGGAGTTGCAAGCGAGTTTAAAGAAAGCTGAGGAGAGTGGACTAGAACATATAGCGCCAGAGATTCAGGCATCTATAGATGAATTAAAAAAGTTAACCGCCTCAATGCAACAAAGTTATGCCAAACAGAATCATAAACTTACTTCCTCAATGCAATCTACGCAAACGAATGATAATTTATCGAAAGATAGCATAAATACAAATCATGATCAGCAACGATAATTCACAACCCCTAATCAATCATCTCATTGAGCTACGTCGTCGATTAATACACGCGCTAATCTGTTTCACGCTAATATTTATCGTATTATTATACTTTTCCAATCATATTTATGCCCTTATTGCCAAACCGCTAATTAGCCAACTGCCTGATGGTAGTAATATGATTGCCACAGATATTGCTTCACCATTTTTTACGCCTATCAAATTAACGGCATTAGTCGCTTTATTTGTCTCTATCCCTTATATCTTATATCAAATTTGGGGCTTTGTTGCACCAGCACTTTATAAAAATGAACGACGTTTAGTGTTACCATTATTAATATCTAGCACCGCTTTATTTTATTTGGGACTGCTTTTCGCTTATTTCGTCGTTTTTCCAGTGGTATTTTACTTTTTTATCCATACCGCCCCAGCGGATATAGCGATTAATACTGATATTACCAAATATCTTGATTTTGTGATGACGCTATTTATGGTATTTGGATTTGCTTTTGAAGAACCTATTGCGATTATTTTGCTCTGCTGGAGCGGCATTACCACCGTTGAACATCTTAAAAGCAAGCGACCTTATATAATTGTTGCTGCTTTTACTATTAGTATGTTTATTACTCCTCCCGATGTTTTTTCACAAACATTATTGGCCATTCCAATGTGTATTTTATTCGAAGTTGGATTGTTCTTTGCTCATTTTTATAAACCGAAAATAACGGATCATTTACAGCAAGATCAAACAGAAATCGATTAACGGTTAATAATAGGTTTATAGCAATATTATTGTCTTTTTTTAAAATTTTATTAATTTACTATAAAAAATATTTTTATTTTATATAAAGGAAGAATAGAACAATGTTTTCTCTAACATCTTTTAATGGATTTCTTTTTTCATTAGTTTCTTTTTGGTGGATTTATTTTGTTGTTTTTATATTAGGCGTTATTACGCGTTTAGCTAGCGAAAAATTGATAAAAATTATATCAGGAGTATTAATTGTAGTTGCTGTCATTGGTTTTTTTTACCCCCATTCTTTTGATGGTCACCGCTCTTTTAGATTATCAATAAATCTCCTTTTTTTACTTTTTATTATTATTGGATCCATTCTATCAATTGTTGAAGATAAAAATAAAAAATTGATTAGTTGTTTTCTAATAACAGTGCCAGTAATTTGCTATATTATTGGTTTTATAATCGATAGAATGATGAATTATTCTCTAACATTCTTTGCTAAATTTCAGTTTTCATTAGTTTCTCTTTGGTGGATTTATTTCACTGTTTTAATATTAGGCATTATTACGCGTTTAGCAAGCGAAAAATTGATAAAAATTGTAGCAGCAATGTTAGTTGTAGCCGCTGTTATTGGCTTTTTTAATTCCTATTCTTTTAATGACCACCGCTCTTTTAGATTATTAATAAATCTCCTTTTTTTATTTTTTCTTATTACTGGCGTCATTCTATCAGTTGTTGAAGATAAAAATAAAAAACTGATTGGTTCTTTTCTAATAATAGTGCCAGTAATTTGTTATACTGTTGGTTTTATTAGTTTTATCGCTCATCAATGTTCATTGATATTATAATTTATAAACAAAAACAGTATCAGAAAATGAAGCAGGCAGCAAAAATAATTAAAACTAAATACTTTATGTTAAAATGGTCGAAATTAACATTGATCCTGTTTTAGCTGATGAGAATTGAATAATGAAAACTCTATTACCTGATTACACTCAAGCAAACGTACTTGTTGTTGGCGATATTATGTTAGATCGTTATTGGTATGGCACAACGGGTAGAATTTCTCCAGAAGCGCCTGTTCCTGTGGTTAAGATTGATTCATTGGAAGAACGTCCTGGGGGCGCAGCCAATGTGGCGATGAATATTACTTCATTAGGCGGGCACTCAAGATTAATAGGGCTAACAGGTATTGATGAAGCCGCCAACATTCTTGATGAACAATTATCGAAACAGCATGTAACCTGTGATTTTGTTTCATTATCTTCACATCCAACGATTACCAAATTACGTGTTTTATCACGTAATCAGCAACTAATTCGTCTCGATTTTGAAGAAGGCTTTGCTAAAGTGGATCCAACGGCTTTATTGGAAAAAATTAAGTCAGCATTACAAACTACAAAAGTTATGATCCTGTCTGATTATGCTAAAGGGGTGCTAAGTTCGGTACAAACCATGATTCAGCTAGCCAATAAAGCTAATATTCCAACGCTCATTGATCCGAAAGGAACCGATTTTGAACGTTATAAAGGGGCAACATTATTAACCCCGAATATGTCAGAATTTGAAGCGGTAGTTGGACACTGTGAAACGGAGCAGGATATTATTGAAAAAGGGCATGCGTTGATCAAAAAACATGGTTTTAAAGCACTTTTGGTGACCCGTTCAGAAAAAGGGATGACCTTATTACAACTGGATAAACCATTGCTACATTTACCTACTCAGGCAAAAGAAGTTTATGATGTAACCGGCGCAGGGGATACTGTGATCGCAACATTGGCAGCTTCATTAGCTGCGGGTACGTCGTTAGAAGAGGCCTGTTTTTTTGCGAATGCGGCGGCTGGTATTGTCGTGGGCAAATTAGGAACGTCAACGGTAACACAAGTTGAATTAGAAGACGCATTGCGTGCACGAACTCAAAATGGATTTGGGGTAATGACACAACAAGAATTAAAAGCTGCAGTTAGTAAAGCTCGTCAACGAAATGAAAAAATTGTGATGACTAACGGGTGTTTTGATATTCTACATGCTGGTCATGTCTCTTACTTAGCCAATGCGCGCAAATTGGGTGACAGATTAATTGTTGCGGTTAATAGCGACAAGTCTGTAAAAAAACTAAAGGGAGAGACGCGACCAATCAATCCACTATTACAACGGATGATTGTACTTGGTGCGCTTGATGCAGTAGATTGGGTTGTACCATTTGAAGAAGAAACGCCGCAACGACTTATTGCAGAAATTCTACCCGATATTTTAGTAAAAGGTGGTGATTACCAACCAGAACAAATCGCGGGGGGAGCCGAGGTTATTGCTGCTGGTGGACAAGTAAAAGTATTAAATTTTGAAAATGGCTGTTCAACGACTAATATTATTAATGCAATAAAAGGTCAATAAATAACATTAATCAAGAGGATTAAACGCGTTTTAAAAGCATTATGTTAGGATGAGAAATATCAGCTAAACTATAACAACTTACGCTAACGCGTTTATTATATCGACGATTTTTATGGTATAATAAACGCTATTTGGCACAAGTTATGATAATAATTTTGTCCATGCACTATTTTAATTTGTAACAATTGGGAGTAAATTAGTCAACTCTTTCCTATTGTTTGGCTATAAAGTATGTCTATCTTAAGTAATGAAGCGATATTAGTAAAACAAGCACTAATACAGAAAAATCTCGAAACACCATTTAAACGTGTCGCCTTAACCAAGGACGAACGTAAAAAGCAAATTCAACACCATTTTACTAAAATTATGCAGTTAATGGAGTTAGATCTCAGCGATGATAGCCTTGTTGAAACACCCCATCGTATGGCCAAAATGTATGTCGACGAGATTTTTTTAGGACTGGATTACGCCAATTTTCCTAAGATCACCTTGATTGAAAATAAAATGCAATTTGATGAAATGGTGACGGTACGCGATATTACCTTAACCAGTATTTGTGAACATCACTTTGTTACCATTGACGGTAAAGCGACAGTCTCCTATATTCCGAAAGATTATGTGATTGGTCTATCTAAAATTAATCGTATTGTTGCGTTTTTTTCGCAACGACCACAAGTTCAGGAGCGTTTGACGCAACAAATTTTAGTTGCATTACAAACCTTATTGGGTACTAATAATGTTGCTGTTTCTATTGACGCCGCCCATTATTGTGTTAAAGCGCGCGGCATTAAAGATGCAACTAGCATGACAACCACGACCGCATTAGGTGGTGGATTTAAGACTAATGCCAGTACACGTCAGGAGTTTTTGCGTTCAATACGGCATTAATTTTATTTTTATCCTAATATAGTTAACCTTAGGGAAACAGCTTGTTAAAAATGGTGGTATCAGGGTCTGTGTGAGATAAAGTAGTTTGATATGATACGATGATTGGCAATAATATAGGCTTTCTATTGTCTAAAAATGGTTGGCTACTACAACTCAAACATACATCCTGTTATAATTTACCCCCAATATTAGAAGCATATTTAACGAGTTATTTTTATTGAATGAAGATCATCCGGGGTATTCATAATTTACCCATGTCGTTAAAAGGTTGTGTTTTAACCATGGGTAATTTCGATGGTGTTCACTTAGGACATCAATCATTAATTGCGCATTTAAAACAGGCCAAACAGCATTATAATTTACCGACGGTTGTTATGATTTTTGAACCGCAGCCGTTAGAATATTTTCAACCTGATAACGCTCCAGCACGTTTAACCTCTTTTCAAGAAAAATATTATCAACTGCAACAATTGCATATTGATTATTTGCTATGTATTCCATTTAATCATCAAGTTGCCATGTTATCGCCAGACGATTTTGTTCAGCAGTGGTTAATCAATCAATTGCAAGCACACTATATTATTGTGGGTGATGATTTCGCCTTTGGTCGAAAAAGAGAAGGTGATATCGCATTATTGGCACATTACGCTAAAGCCGGTCACTTTGCATTAAACAGTTTACCCACTTATTATTATCAGGGACAGCGAGTTAGCAGTACAGCGATTCGTCAAGCTTTGTCACTATCACAATTTGATTTAGCTCAGCAATTATTAGGTAGACCATATACGATTTGTGGTAAAGTGATACATGGAAATGCGCTAGCAAGACAGCTTGGCTTTCCAACGGCGAATATCCAATTGCATCGATTAAAACCCGCCTTGCACGGCGTCTATCAGGTTGAGGTAGTGAATCAGGCTAACAACAATAGTTATCAAGGTATTGCTAATATTGGCGTTCGTCCAACTATTGATGGTAAGTGTGCAACATTAGAAGTGAATATTTTTGATTTTAACCAAGATATTTACGGCCAATATTTAACGGTTCATTTTAAGAAAAAAATACGTAACGAAAAAAAATTTGCATCAGTTGATGAGCTAAAACAACAAATTGCACAAGATGTTTGCATCGCACGTAATATTAGTGCAAAATTCTAATATTTGATTTTTTTGCAATTATACACAAATTATTTTTATTCGTTCAGTCTTACTCATTACCATATAGAGAAATTAAAAAAGAAAATGATTAGTTTTTCTACGCGACACGAAATAATGAGTATTTAATTAAACAGAATTGGAACAACTAGCATGACAGACTATAAAAGTACCCTAAATTTGCCTGAAACAGGTTTTCCTATGCGTGGAGATCTGGCAAAACGTGAACCCGCTATGTTACAAAATTGGTATGATCATGATCTTTACCAGCAAATTCGTAATGCGAAAAAAGGGAAAAAGTCATTTATTCTCCATGATGGTCCTCCTTATGCAAATGGTAATCTTCATATTGGTCATGCAGTCAATAAAATTCTTAAAGATATTATTGTTAAATCAAAGACCTTAATGGATTATGACTCGCCTTATGTACCAGGTTGGGACTGTCACGGTTTACCTATCGAATTAAAAGTTGAAGAACAAGTAGGAAAACCTGGCGAGCAGGTTACCGCAGCAGACTTTAGAAAAATATGCCGAGAATATGCCGCAACACAAATAGAGTTACAGAAAAAAGACTTTATCCGTATGGGGGTTATAGGCGATTTCCAACATCCGTATCGTACGATGGATTATCAGACTGAAGCCAATATTATTCGCGCATTGTCGAAAGTGATCGAAAACGGGCATTTAGTGAAAGGGGCGAAACCTGTTCATTGGTGTACTTCTTGTATGTCTTCATTAGCGGAAGCGGAAGTCGAGTACTACGATAAAGCCTCACCAGCGATTGATGTCAAATTTAGAGCGAGTGATGCGAATGCGGTGGCAGCTAAATTTGGTATTGCCACTGATTTACCTATTTATGCGGTTATTTGGACCACGACCCCTTGGACCTTACCAGCAAGTCGTGGTATTGCCCTTAATGCTGAATTTGAATATCAACTGGTTGAAATTGAACAGCGAGAATGTTTAATTTTGGCGGCGGATTTAGTATCAACGGTTATGCAGCGCGCAGCAATCAGTGATTGGAAAATAGTCGCGAGCTGTAAAGGTCAAGACTTAGAATTATTACGTTTTGCGCATCCATTTTTAGAATTTGATGAGCCAATAGTGCTTGGTGATCATGTTACTCTCGACGCGGGGACTGGGGCAGTACATACCGCGCCAGGCCATGGTCAAGAGGACTTTATCGTTGGTCAACAATATCAACTTGAAGTCGCTAATCCTGTCAATGTGAATGGTCACTATGTCGCAGGAACGGGTGCAGGTCTTGATGGCTTATTTGTATTTAAAGCGAATGATATTATCATCGATATGTTGAAAGCGCGTGGCGCGTTATTACATGTCGACAAGATCGAACATAGTTATCCATGTTGCTGGCGCCATAAAACGCCAATCATTTTCCGTGCAACGCCACAATGGTTTATTAGTATGGATAACCAGCACTTACGCGCTCAATCATTGGCAGGTATTAAGCAGGTACGTTGGATCCCTGATTGGGGACAAGCACGCATTGAATCAATGGTTGCAAATCGTCCTGATTGGTGTATTTCACGTCAACGTACTTGGGGTGTACCAATGGCATTATTTGTCCATAAAGAGACTCAAGAGTTGCATCCTGATACATTATCGCTAATAGAAAAAGTAGCGCTATTAGTTGAAGATAAAGGTATTCAAGCATGGTGGGATCTTGATATTAAAGATTTACTTGGACCTGATGCTGAAGATTACATGAAAGTCGCTGACACGTTAGATGTGTGGTTTGATTCTGGATCAACATTCTTCTCTGTCGTCGAGGCTCGAAGCGAGTTTAACGGTCATGAACCCGATATCTATCTTGAAGGTTCAGATCAACATCGTGGTTGGTTTATGTCATCACTAATGTTATCAACGGCTATTAATAATAAACCGCCTTATCGTCAAGTTTTAACGCACGGCTTTGTTGTAGATGGCAATGGTCGTAAAATGTCTAAATCGTTAGGTAATATTGTTACACCACAAGAGGTAATGAATAAACTAGGTGCTGATATCATGCGCTTGTGGGTCGCTTCAACGGATTATGCCGGTGAAATTGCTTTTTCAGATGAGATTATTAAACGTTCTGCGGATAGTTACCGCCGTATTCGTAATACAGCACGCTTTTTATTAGCTAACTTAAATGGTTTCGATCCAGAAAAAGATATGGTTTCAGCCGAGGATATGATCGTTCTCGATCGTTGGGCGGTAGGCGCGGCTAAATCAGCCCAAGCAGATATTATTGATGCTTATGATAATTACGATTTCCACCGTGTTGTTCAACGTTTAATGCATTTCTGCTCAATCGAAATGGGATCTTTCTATTTAGATATTATAAAAGATCGTCAATATACAGCAAAACGTGATAGTTTAGCGCGTCGTAGTTGTCAGACTGCCTTATATCATATTTCAGAAGCTTTAGTACGCTGGATGGCGCCAATAATGTCATTTACTGCGGATGAAATTTGGCATTATCTACCAGGTAAACGTAATCAATTTGTGTTCACTGAACAATTCTATTCTGATCTGTTCACGCTATCAGATGATGAAAGTATGAACGATGAATATTGGAATACTATTTTACGTGTTCGTGGTGAAGTTAATCGAGTTCTTGAGCAGGCGCGCAACGATAAAGTGATTGGTGGTTCATTAGAAGCTGCGGTGACGCTGTATGCAAAACCAGAGCTTGCCGCTCAATTAACGCAATTACAAAATGAGCTGCGTTTTGTTTTGTTAACCTCTGAGGCCATAGTTAAACCGTTTGAAGAAGGTACAGAAGCGTTGGCAACAGATATTAATGAGCTTAAAATTGCGTTTGCAAAAGCGAACGGAGATAAGTGTCCGCGTTGTTGGCACTATACAGTCCAAAATGACCCAGAGACACACCTATGCCATCGTTGCCAAATTAACGTTGAAGGTTCAGGTGAACCACGACATTTTGCTTAATTAATTGACAGGAGTATCTAACCATAGTATGAAGCAGGAAGTAAAAAAAAGCCATGGATTGTGTTTCTTATGGTTAGTTGTTGTGGTGTTTGTTTTAGATTTAGCCAGTAAATTTTTTATACTGGCTAATTTTGAACTCTATGATTCACTTCAACTATTACCAATATTTTCTATTACTTATGTACGTAACTACGGTGCTGCATTTGGTTTGTTTCTTGGACAGCGTTGGATGCTGGCTATTGTAGCCATCGTTATTAGTCTAGTTGTAATGAGAATTTTATATAAATCACCAAAGAAAGATTATTTAAATAATGCGTGTTTCTCTTTAATATTAGGTGGGGCATTAGGTAATTTATTTGATCGACTCTATCATGGTTTTGTTATTGATTTTTTCGATTTTCATATTGGTGATTGGCATTATCCAGTATTTAATGTTGCTGATAGTGCTATTTGCATAGGGGTAATATTGCTTATTTTGGGGAGTATTGGTTCACCAAAGCGTAAAGACAAGGTTACCTCATAATGGAAATTTTATTGGCAAACCCACGAGGCTTTTGTGCTGGTGTCGATCGCGCAATTAGTATTGTGGAAAGAGCATTAGAAATCTTTGGTGCCCCTGTTTATGTAAGACATGAAGTGGTACATAATTTATTTGTTGTTAATCGGTTAAAAGAATTAGGTGCTTGCTTCATTGAAGATATTGATGATGTCCCCGATGATTCCATCCTTATCTTTTCAGCCCATGGTGTATCAAAAGCAGTGAGAGAACAGGCCAAATCTCGCGCTCTAAAAATATTTGATGCAACATGCCCACTAGTAACTAAAGTCCATATGGAAGTATCACGATCTAGTTATCGTGGTGAAGAAGTGATTTTAATTGGTCATGCGGGGCATATTGAAGTGGAAGGCACAATGGGGCAATACAATAATCCAGAGGGTGGGATTTATTTAGTTGAATCCATTGCTGATGTGGAGAAATTAAAGGTTAAAAATGAATCTCATCTCTGTTTTACTACACAGACCACGCTATCAGTTGATGATACCAGTGATATTATTCAGGCATTAGTTGCTCGCTTTCCAACTATACGTGGACCGCGAAAAAATGATATTTGTTATGCGACGACTAATCGCCAGCAAGCGGTAAGTGAATTAGCCAATAAAGCCGATTTAGTCTTGGTCGTTGGTTCAAAAACCTCCTCTAACTCCAATCGCCTAGCTGAATTAGCAAAAAGAGCAGGTAAAAAATCATATCTAATTGATTTTAAAACCGATATTAAACAGGAATGGTTGGATGATGTTCGAGTTATTGGCGTAACTGCAGGTGCGTCAGCACCTGAAGTTCTGGTAAATGAAGTGGTTGAGCATTTAACCGCCCTAGGTTGTCATCATGTTATAGAAATGCAAGGAATCAAAGAAGATATTATTTTTGAAATACCGAAAGAATTGCGCATTAACATAAAACAGATTGATCAAATATCAAATTAGAGTAAAAGTAACTACTTCTGGTTTTTCAATTTTAAAAATTTAGCTTGAAGTTGTTCTTTTGATTCTATATGACTAGGATCCAGAATAATAACATTACTAATTGGACAAACGCTTTGACAAGTTGAATAACTATAGTAGCCAACACACTCAGTACATCGTGCCGGATCGATCTCATAAGTCTCATATCCCATTGAGATTGCCTCATTGGGACATTCAGGTTGGCACATATCGCAGTTAATGCAACGTTCTGTAATTTTTAAAGCCATATCAAGGGTTTATCCATTTTATGTAGTAAAAACAAATGTTTATTACCATTTTATATTCCGCACTATTATAAGTTTATTGTATTTGCATACAGTATAAAATGACAATGAAAAACTCAATCCAGTAACGAAACATAGCTACATACACCATTTTTCACCAAGATAAAAACTTACATGTACAACATTAATCTGTTTTACCTTATATAGAAAGGCGTTAGTCATGGCTAATACTGCGACACAAAAAGTATTAATAATGATGAATATTTGAACTTTTTAGATGCATGAAAGCTATGAAAACCACCTTATGCTAGTGTAAAAATTCGAATCTTCGTTACTGCGGTAGAAGCGAGACTATTATACATTAATAAACCAAGGCACTCAAAATACGAAAATTAAAATCATGTTATGTGTACATTTTGGATACTAAATAAAAAGTACACATACCAAAGTAGGCATTTTAATTTATAATATACCATTAAAAAAATATTAATTTATTGGATAAAAGAATATTTAGCAATCTGTCTCAGGAAAGCTTCATTTTTAAATTTTTTCAAATTGATAGGATTTGGATTTGTTGCATTTTTTGATTTAGCAAATAATTGACGACAAACTCCAGATTCTTCAATCATTCTTCTTGGTATAGGTCGATTATAATTGCTACATATATTATAATCATCCATTTCATGTAGGAAATTAATTCGATAAATATAGCGTGGGAATACTGCGCCAATAACTGGAAGCGGTATGTGTGTAAAACCTTTTCTAAGGCGGTATTCATTTAAGCTTTTACCAAAAGGAATTCGAACAGGTATGCCGTATGGCGTGGGATTTTCGTTTGCATCCCAAATAATGTCTCCAAGAGCTCCCGTAAAGATTAATTTATTTGATAAAAACTTATCGAAGGCAAGGAAAACTAAATCATCACCAAGTCCAGTAGTCGCTATAAATTCATTGATGTGCTCAATAAAATCTTCTGGATATTCTATTTCTCCAAGATTACTGATAGAATTTCCAAGTGGGTGTTGGCATTGATAGCATGGCATATTTAAAATATTAGCAATTTCATTACCCGAGTCATTAACTCCATAAACATCAACATCAATCGTTACTGCCTTAAATTCTCCTAGATTATTTAATATACTTGATACTGCTGGACTATCATATCCTTTACTTATTGTTGAAATTGCAGTGTAATCAACAACCCTGTTTTTATCACTACCATTAGTTATTAACTTTTCTATTGTGCTTGATAGATAACTATAGTATTCATTATAGTTATTAAATTTAGTAATATTTTCTCTTAATAATATTTTAATTTCATTTTGTGAAATTGATATATTGTGATAATAAAAACCGTATATTGTAATATTCTCATCATCATATAAAAGTGGGTCAAAATCAAGCACGCCAGCACTGGTAAGTTTATCATTATTTACTCTAACTTTTTCAACTAAATCAAGTAGATTATTATATTCTACTAAGGACAATATAAAAGATAATGAGTTTGAAAACAAAATAGATGTTGTCTTTTTTTCGTATACACAAAATATACATTCATACATGTGTGATGGTGGGGTAAATATAATATTCTTATCAAATTCAGTTATTCCTGAACCAAAAACATGATTAGCGTCAATGTAGTTGAGATTATTAAACTCACCATCCCATACTCCCTCAAAAATTCCATTTCCATGCTTAATTACATCTTGACCATAATTAATTATTGTTTTTCCATTGTAAATTTTTGCACACCATGAAAGTTTTGGGATATTATCGTTTTTTATATAAGTAATGTTTTCTGACCAGTTACTAGGTATAACAATCTTCTTCAAATTGCTATTGGTTCTATTTATCCATTTGTGGGACTTTTGACTTATAACTAAATATTCATTATCAAAGATATCAGGGTTTTTTTGATATAGTGATTTTTTTTTATTATGAAGATGATTTTTTATTGTATTTTTGATAATACTACGTAATCCCATAACTAATCCTTAGCAATTAAAAATATGAGTATATTTATATTTGGTTATGTAAACACCTATTATACATCTGTGCCAATCTATTTCATTTTATCAATAATTCTTTTAAATTCATTATCACTTAATGCTAATTGAGCAGCTACAAAAAATAACATATGTAAAATATAGAACGTAGAGCATTTCCTCTAGTATATTTTCTCCATTGTTTATTCCTAGCTAGCATAACCAAATTAGCTATTTGATTACTTGTAAATCCTAGTTATCCTTTCAGTCTGATTAAGTGATTAGTGGTTGGTACAGATAATTTCCAATTAATTTTTTCATGTATATTAAAAAGCCTTTCTATGGGCTTAGTTTAGATAACCTTGATAGTTAGTGCTGTAATGGTTGTAGCAATGCTGTTAAGCTTATTGAAATGAAAAAACGATACCAAAACACGACTCTTTATTCATTTTGCTGTTTCAATTATTAATTTAGCTACCTTCTCGTTTGTCATTTTAGCCCTTTTAGGGGTACTCATCAACAATTAATCTAGCTATTCCTTTATTTAAAAAGAAGACTAAACATGTATTTTGCGGTTATAGTTCTATAGCGAAGAAAATTACTAACTAATGAAATTTTCATGATAAACTTCGTGTTGCTGAAGTGTTTAATAATGTAAATATTCAAGCAACACAATTTAATAGCGAAATTTTTTATAGTGTTGTGCTTATTGACTATATTACACATATCGCAGTTAATGCAACGTTCTGTAATTTTTAAAGCCATAAAAATATTTTCTCCTCTGGGGGCGCATTATACGCATTATGTTTTTTTAAACCAACAAATGAATAAAATTTTAGAGCAAATCGTAATAATACCAATCAATAAAATATAGTAGTAATATGGAAAATTCTGATGAATACTGGATGCAGCAAGCATTAAAGCGGGCTCATCTAGCGTGGGAGCAGGGCGAAGTTCCTGTGGGTGCAGTTTTAGTCTTAAATAATCAAATTATTGGCGAAGGTTGGAATCAACCTATTACCTTACATAATCCCACCGCTCATGCTGAAATTATAGCACTCGAGCAAGGTGGAGTGACCTTACAAAATTATCGATTACTTGATGCAACACTGTATGTGACCTTAGAACCTTGTATAATGTGTGCTGGGGCGATGATTCATAGCCGAATTAAACGGCTTGTTTATGGCGCTAATGATTATAAGACAGGGGCTGCCGGATCTTTTATTGATTTATTGTCGCTAACGGGACTTAATCACCAGATAGCGATTACCCAAGGTATTTTAGCTAAAGAGTGTGGGGAAGTTATTAGTCACTTTTTTCAGCAACGACGGCAACAAATTAAAAATAACAAAAAACGAGGATCTATAAAGTAGTGGCTATATAAAAGTCATTATAATCCAAGTTTAATTGGATACGACGGTATTATTATTTAATTCGTCAGTAGATAATTTAATTAATTTGGCTTCTATCTGTTTTTGACGATACTCTTTTTCTAATTGGTAACCGACTAAACTAATATAGTATTGTTGGATATTATTAACAAAATGAAGGGCTTGATAACCACGCGCACCGTTATATTTAAGATAGGGTTTATATTTTTCCGAATTAAGTAATGGTAAAATTTCTTTTATATCAAGCCAATTATCTGGATTTTTCCCTAAGCGATGTGTAAGCTGTCTAGCGTCAAGTAAATGACTATATCCCATATTATAAGCCACTAAAGCATACCAAACTCGCTCATCTTGGGGAACATCTTTAGGTATACGATCTACCAAATTACGTAGATATGTGACACCACCACGAATGCTTTGTTCTGGATTTAGACGATCACTAATCCCTAAATCTTCGGCAGTTTTTTGCGTTAACATCATGATACCACGTACGCCCGTTGGGGAGGTAGCAGCTGGATTCCAATGCGATTCTTGGTAAGCCATCGCCGCAATTAAACGCCAGTCTAATTGCTGTTGTGCCGCGTATTTTTCAAAATAGGGCTGATACGTCGGCAAAGTGGTTTCAATTGATTTAATAAATTCTCTGGTATTAACATAATCAAAATCATTATTATAGTCGAAATAACGATATTCTAAATGTTCGATGATGCCATTATTTTGAGCATTTTGAATAAAATAGTTAATACTGTTTAATAATGAATTATCTGTAGACTTTGCTAAATACCAATGGATAGGCTGTTCTTCGACAGGGGTAAAGGCGACCGTTAATGTAGGATAAATACGTTGCATTAAGGCTATGGTGGTCGCATCAGCAATCGTGTAATCAATTTCTTTTGAGGCGACTAATTTAAGTAATTCTTCTTGATTAAAAATAGTCGAATTTTCCCATTCTAAGAGTGGGTAATCTTGCGCTATATTATTTAATATGACACTTTGTAATGAGTCCATGGGGACAATAAGCCGTCCATTGATATCATCGAAAGAGTAAGGCTTAGTTTCACCTTTACGATAAACTAACTGTTGCACTCGATTATGGTAGGCGATACTTGCAGTAGCTTTATCTTGATAATTATTATGACCTTTCAGCTCTTCAGCAATAATATCAATTTTGTTATTGTCTAATAAATTAACTAACTCAGCGAGGGTATTGGCTGAGACAACTGTAAGCTTAATTTTTTGTGTCGCAGCATATTTATTTAATAGGGACAGTTCAAAACCACTCAGCTTATTGGGCGCGCGCGAATTGATATAAAAAGGAGTAAGTGAACGCAGCATGCCAACTCGTAATTCTTTACTGGATAGGATACGTTCCAGTTTCGATATTTCCGTTGAAGCGATACCGTGTGATGTTGTTACTTTAATCTGCTGAGCAAAATTATGCTGAGCAGGCTGTGCTTGTTGTCTATAGTAATTAGCTGCCAAATAATTAAAATAGCCAGTTAAACATAGCGTCAAAAAACCAATGCCAATAATTATTTTTTTTAATAACATTTATTTTTCTTATTCGTAAAAATGGCGACAATTATACACATTTTTTTGTTTAATAAAAAATAATTATCCACTACTGCTTATACTGAAGTCGTCAATTAATTAAATAACTAATTGATTAAAAAGATAATTGTTACATTACATGAATAAAAATAATTAAAGGCAATTCCCTGCGACAAGCCATTGCCTTTATAGTGATTTAGTTATTTATCCGTAACTAAAATATCGATTCTACGATTATGTGCTCGTCCTTCTTCGGTATTATTGTTTTCAATAGCATGGGCATTTCCATAACCTTTTACTTGTAGACGATCAGACGCAATACCTAAATCGATTAAATTATTTTTAACAATATTGGCTCGCTGATGAGAGAGAAGTAGATTATCATCATCTTGACCGACATTATCAGTATAACCGCCAATTAAAAGTTTCACTTTTGGATAAGCATTTAAAATTTGAGCGATATTAGATAATTGTTGTTGTGAAGCGGGTGAAAGGTTGATACTTCCCGTATTAAATCCTAAACGATCTAATGATAACCAATTATCATTAACGACAGGTTTATCTTCTTTAATTATCGCTAAAAGTTTAGACTCTGTACTGTTCTCGGGGATAGTTAAGTTAACATTATTTGGTAATATAAGTGTTGTCATCCCATCGTTGTTACTACTAAGATTCGATGTGGTTACTGTTGGATTACTGCTCGAATCGACCGCTTGTTTAATCTCATCAGTAGATTGTTTTGTTGGTTCGGTAGCTAATTGTGGTTTTGCATCGTACTTTGGATCATACATCGAATCAGTTAGATTTTGATTAGTATGATTGCTAGTTGGGTTGTGCTGTTCAACATGTTTATTGGTACAATGACGTAACAATAGCATAGCCATACCAACAATAATGATACCAAGAAGAATATTGGTGATAATGGCGCGTTTATGTGGTTTAATTTGATTAGTCTCTACTTTATTACTATCGATTTTATTCGTTGAATTGGCGAATTTATCTAAACCTAATGGTGTAAGTAAACTTTTAGGTATCGCTGAGATAATATTATTCTTTTGCGAATAGAGTAATGAAGCAAGAGCCATAGGTGACGTTGGGTTTTGTTTCACTAATTTAGCCAACAATGATATGACGGCAATGGTTGCGACTTTAATTAAAGATGACGCTGAGTTTTTTTCGATATTGCCATAATTAGCGATAGTCGAAGTAAACTCATTAAGTTTATTACCAAAAATTAATGAAATAAATTTTTCTGCTTTTTGCCCTAGCGAGTCTGAACCAGAAAACATGTTCTTCAAATTAGCTGGATTATGGATAATATCATTAATAGAGGGAATATCAGATTTAAGTATATCCATTAATTGATTCATTACCCCTGAATTAGCGGCATTATCACCAATTTTAGCGATATGACCGATTAAACTAGGGAAGATACCATCTAATGTCTTTGAAATACTTTCTGCTGGCACATGTAATTCTGCCGCTAATGTTTTTAACATATCCGGAGAGATTGCATTTTTTAATTGCTCAACAATATTGTTCATAATTATACCTTAATATAGCTGTCTATAAAAAAAACGGTGATGACTACCGACCTATAATAGAAGCTTTTGCGGTGAAATAAATATTATTTATCAACATATTACAAAGTAAAAAAATGCTATGCTTTGCAAGTAATTAGTTAATGATAACGTGCTTAATTAGCATCGATTTTAGTCGTAAAATCGAATAAAAATAGCGATAAATAGAGGGAGGCTGGTTATCGTATCAACTGTATCTATCAAGTTTATCATGATGAATTAGCGATAATATCATCATGATAATTTTAATCGTATTGATAAAATCTTTATTAGATGATCACAATCAAGATGGCCTATTTTATTACTTATTATCGTAATCTCCTCCCAATCAATAATTAGGGGGAGGGTGCCTTAGTGACCAATATTTACATCGATGAATTAACTTTATAAGGATTATCCATTTAAACTAAATATTTAATATCAATAACGGTTGTTAAGCCATAACTTAAACAAAAACTTACGTCATGGCATAGCGCTTGATTAATGGTGATAGTCTATTATTGTATCTTTATGACATCATAACCAGCATTAGTAATAGCCGTAGTTAATGATTCAGTCGTCACCCCTTGATTGAATTTAACGGTGGCGATATTGGTGGTTAAATCAATTTCTACTTCAGTGACGCCTGGAATGGTATCTAATGCTTTTTTTACTCGTTGACAACAATGTTGACATGACATTCCTTCGATATATATCTGTTTTTTCATCCTTATTACCTCTTGAGTTAATGCTCGATTTTCTAATTCACTGTTCAACGCCGATATGTTCAAAGCGTGTTGGTCTGCTAGATGTCGTTGCGGTTTAAATAAGTGTAATCTTAATGCATTGATAATAATACTCACCGAACTTAAACTCATCGCCATAGCAGCAATCATTGGATTTAAGGTTATATGCCAAAAATGATAAAATACCCCAGCCGCCAGCGGGATACTAATAATATTATAAAAAAATGCCCAAAATAAATTTTGGCGGATATTACGCATGACGGCTTTACTTAACTGTATGGCCGTCACCGCATCAAGTAAATCACTTTTAATCAAAACAATATCGGCCGATTCAATAGCAATATCTGATCCGGCACCAATGGCCATACCAATATCAGCACTCGCTAACGCCGGCGCATCATTAATACCATCCCCAATCATGGCCACTTTCTTTCCTTGTTGCTGTAATTGGCGGATGAGCAACGCCTTATCTTGTGGTAAAAGTTCTGCGCTTACCTGTTTAATATCTACTTGTTTTTGTATCGCCGAAGCCGTGAGATTATTATCTCCAGTAAACATATGGACATCAATACCCATACGTGTCAATTCTGCTATAGCTTGGCGACTGGTTACTTTAATTACATCAGCGACGGCAATAAGACCTAATAAATAGGTGGTATTAGCAATAAAAAGTACGGTTTTGCCCGCTAAGGCCATGGCATTAGCTTGTTGTTGTAGCTCTGTATTGATGGTAATTTGTCTTTGACGCATTAAGGTTAAATTACCAATAACGTATTGTTGATGTTCAATAAAACCACTAATTCCTTGACCTGGAATCGTTTGGTAGTCAAAAACCTCACCATAACCCTTTTTGTGTTGGGTAAATGCCGTGATAATAGCTTGGGCAATAGGATGAGGCGAGAGTTTCTCTAAAGAAGCAGCAATAAAAAGTAATGTTGCCGGATCGATGATTTCCGTACATAAGATATCAGTAACTTGCGGTTTTCCCTCGGTAATGGTCCCCGTCTTATCTAAAATAACGGTATCGATCTGTTGTGTCGTTTGTATTGCTGTCGCTGATTTAAATAAAACGCCTTGTGTTGCTCCTTTCCCTGCGCCAACCATAATGGCAGTAGGGGTTGCTAACCCTAATGCACAAGGGCAGGATATGACTAAAATAGCAATAGCTATCGATAGCGCAAATTCTAAACTGGCGCCAAGTATTAACCAAGTCATCATAGCAATCACGGCAATCAAAATAACCATAGGAACAAAAATCCCGCTAATTTTATCGGCTAATTTAGCAATCGGTGGTTTCGAAGAGGTCGCCTCATCCACAAGCCTAATTATCTGGGCTAACGTGGTTGCTTCTCCAACTTTGGTGACACGCATAACAAAATAACCCGATTGATTAATGCTAGCACTCATCACTTGATCGCCCACTTGCTTTTCCAAAGGAATGCTTTCCCCTGTAAGCGAGGACTGATCAATTAAACCAGAACCGTTAATAATTATTCCATCAACGGGGATACTATCGCCTGATTTAATGACCAAACTATCACCAATTGCGATATCATCGCAGTGAATAACTTTTTCTTTTCCTCCATCAATGATTACAGCGGTTTTGGGCATTAAATTCATTAAATTAGTCATAGCTGTGGAGGTTTTCTCTTTTACCCCAACTTCAATGTATTTACCCGCTGTAATCAATGTAAGAATCATTGCGGCTGATTCAAAATAAAGTTGCATCGCGAGGTGATTTGCCATCTTTAGATCGCTTTTTTCAAGCGCGATACCTATTTTATACAGGATATAAATGCTATATATCATTGCTGAACCAGAACCGATAGCGATCAACGAATTCATATTCGGCGCGCCTGCAAACAGTGCTTTAAAGCCATTTTTATAATAATTAATATTTACCACAAGGACAGGTAACGTAAGTAAAAACTGTGTAAATGCATAAGAGAATATCGTGGTGGATTGGGATAAGAAAGCGGGAATGGGCAACCCGAGCATATGCCCCATAGCAAGATAAAATAACGGCACTGCAAATAGACAACTGATGATTAACCGTTTTTTGACCATTTGTTGCGCTGTAGTCAACGAATTTTTTGTATTGGCATCAGTATCATTGTTAGCTTTGGGCATTGAAGAATAAGTCGCATCATAACCCACCTGTTTCACCGTATTAATAATCTCCTGAGGAGATAATTGTTTAGGATCAAAACTAACTTGCATGGTATTTTTTAATAAATTGACATTAACCAATGTTATGCCAGATAGTGCGGCAACCGCCTTTTCTATTCGACTTTGGCAAGCAGAACAGCTCATACCCGTAATATTAAATGTTGCTTTTTCCATAAGATATACTCTTTAATTGCTGTTAATGACCAAAGCGGTAAAGCTAGTTATCATACATAGCTGCATACTTGTCATCGACTATGATTGTAATACTTAATTGTTTTTTGGCAACCATGTGCGTTTTATCTATCAGGTATTATAAAATTACTATGGGTATAAATTTAAGTAATTATCGCTACTATCAAAACACAAACCATCAACGCTCTACGGCTCTGTTGAGGCTACGTTAATTTAGTGGTAGAGCAAAGACGCTAAGTTGATTTTAGGCAAACTAACCGTTACCTACTCTATTTTTTATTTGGTAAAACGATTGCCTTCTAATCCCCATATACAGAAACAATAATACAAAAATTAATTGCAGAGACTTCATTAGACGCATAGGTTAGTTAATTTTGGTACGCAAAGCAGAAGAATGAAGTCCAACATGAGGCAAAAATATGTAACTATTTTAATGATAATATCCGAGGGCAGAGAAAGTCATTTAACTAAACAGGATTAGGTTACTAATTATGCCATAGACGAGTTTATACTTCTTAGTTTCTCTCAATAATTAAAGGAATTATATAGGGAAGAATGACTTTCTCCCCTATATTGAAATAGTTAGCGCTATAAAAATACCATCAATCCTATCTTTATGAAACTATAATGTATATCGGACATAAAGTGTCAATAATAACATAATAAATAAGCAGCCTACGATGACACGAACTGGTGTTTTAATTTTATATTTTTTTATCATCCCTAATGACGACGAATTATGCGGATGTTTATTTGTATAGTAAAAATATAGCGGCAAGCCGATAAGGGTTAATATGATAGACACTATACCATTGAATGTTTGATAAACTAGCATACCATAAATGACATAAATAGCGCCTAAAATAGCAATAAGTGGGATCACGGGATAAGCGATGACTTTATAGGGACGTGCAACATTAGGATATTTCTTTCTGGCAATAATGACACCAACAAAGGTTAGTAAATAGAAAATCCAAATCGAAAACATTGATATTTCGGAGAGTCTATCGGCATCAAGTAAAGTCGAGTATAAAAAGGCAAACACTGTTAGTAATAAAATAGCATTGACAGGAGAACGGCTATCTTCATCAATGGTACTCAAAAATTTAGCACCGATAATATTACCGCGCTCCCCCATACTAAATATGGTGCGAGATAATGTCATAATATAACCATTAATACCGCCTAAAATAGAGATCATAATCCCAACAGCCACTAAATTCCCACCAAAATGGCCAAAAAGCCGCTGCGAAGCGATAGCAGAAGCATCATGCCCTAACCCTACCATTTCTTTTACTGAAAAAATTTTAAATAAAGCCAAGTTAATGCAGGCATAAACCACCACTAAAAAAGTAATACCAATAATAATTGCTTTAGGTAATATTTTGGAGGGTTTATTAATCTCACCCGCGACCGAGGCGACCTGAGCCCAACCATCATAAGCGAATAACGTCGCTAAAATAGCCACGGCAAACGGAGCCGTTGAAGCAAGACCTTGTGCATTAGAACCAAACAACGCAACGTGCCCATTACCTTTCCATAACCCAAAAATGGTCAATAATAAAATAGGAATTAATTTACATATTGTCGCTACAGTTTGTACATAGCCCGCATACTTTACACCGCTTGAATTGATAAAAGCGATGAAACCTAAAACACCCACACTAATTACCATCGAGTAATTCGTTTGAATATCAAACAACAAACAAAATACCGAGCTAAAATAACCCACGAGAGCGCCGACTAAAGAGGGCGCAAAAATAATCGTAATCATCCACCCATATAGATGGGCAATTTTAGGACCATAAATTTTTTCAAGATAAACAAATAATCCTCCTGTTTGAGGAAACATAACGCCTAATTCACATAAAGTTAACCCACCACAGATAGAAAATAACCCACCAATGATCCAGGCTAATAAAGCATAATTATAACTGCCGGTAACTTCTAATACTGCAGGCGGCTTCATAAACGCGCCAGCACCTAACACCATCCCTACTACCAGAGATAAAGCGGAGACTAATCCTAAATCTTTACGTAATTTACTTTCTAGATGATGGTTATCTTTTATTTCTGTCATTCTACATACCCTTAAAAAATTAATTGCTGAGCTGATTCCATCGCGTTGTTAATATTTATTGAATTTTAATTAATTGATTGTCATAAGTATCCAATATAATGACACCTAACTTTATTAACGCTTAAATTAAAAATCAATAACATATCATGATTCTGATAATGTACATAATGGCATATAGCGAATAAACAATAATAGTGTGTTAACACGATTTATTGATTAGGTATGGTTTAGGTTATTGCTAATTATTTATAGCCATGTTTATATAATCAAAAGAGAATCCATGTATCTCATCAACTATTAAAAAGTTATCTATCAGACTTAACTTAAAGATCCCATCAACGTAAAACACAACTCAATGATTCGCTTTATTGTAATAAGCCTTTAGTTAAAAATTATATCTTATACCGCATATGGCGTAATTTATCCGCAGATAACATAAATCAAAACAAAATTTTTTCAAAAAAATTGCGATAAACTCAAAAAACACGTATTTTATCGCTATCTATTTACTTAATCGTTATCAATTATTGAAAAATAACAAAAAATATTAGGAAAATAAGGAATAAAACATGGATACACTGGAGCACTTAATCAGTAAAATGAGTAACCCTACCCTTAATAACTACACGCTTTCAATTAATGGTGTTGATCGTGCTCAGCATCTGTCAGTATTAAGCGTTAATGCCCACGACACATTAAACAAACCATGGCACTATGAAATTATTTTTACCTCTAGTGACAAACAGATAGCCGCTGATGCTATTCTCACGCAAAAAGCTCAATTTACCTTTCAACCTCAACAATCCCATCTCTTATCAACGCAACTTAGCTCTTTAACTCAGCCCACTTTGCCTCGCACGTTACACGGCGTAATTACTGAGTTTAGTCAGCTATCGGTCAATAAACAGCAAGCGCAATATAAAGTGATCTTAGCGCCGCGCCTAGCGTTACTGGGCCTACATCGCTACAGCGCCATTTACCAACATCAAAGTGTGATTGAAGTGGTGGAGCAGATATTACGTAAACACGGCTTTACCGGCATTGACTACCGCTTAGAATTACGTGACACCTACCCAATGCGTGAATTTATCACCCAATGGCAAGAGAGCGACCTCGAATTTATCCAACGTATTTTAGCCGATATCGGGGTCTGGTTCTGTTTTGAAACCGACAGTAAACATGGCTGTGAGGTAATGGTAATAAGTGATGGCGAACAAGGTTATCACAATTATGGCACGATAGTTTATCAACAACCCAGCGGCACCGTTGATAGTCATATTGAAAGTATCTGGGATTTACAACAGCACAGTAAAACCGTTCCACAATCAGTGCGGGTACAGGACTATAACTACCGTGAAGCAGGCAATGATATGCTAGCTGAGGTCAACAGTCAGCCCGATGACAACACCACCCACGGCACCCAATACCTCTATGACCAGCACTATAAGCAGAAAGGCGATAAACAAACGGTAGAAACCGGCGCATGGTATGCCGAAATCCGCCATCAACAGTACCTCAGTGAACAAATCCTAATCACCGGTAAAAGCAACCAGTTCCAC
>NZ_AWGA01000068.1 GCF_000471645.3 Candidatus Schmidhempelia bombi str. Bimp
GTCGCTCTCTTGCCATTGGGTGATAAATTCACGCATTGGGTAGGTATTACGTAATTCTAAGCGGTAGTCAATGCCGGTAAAGCCGTGTTTACGTAATATCTGCTCCACCACTGCAATCACACTTTGATGTTGGTAAATGGCACTATAGCGATGTAAGCCCAGTAACGCTAGGCGCGGCGCTAAGATCACTTTATATTGCGCTTGCTGTTTATTGACTGATAGCTGACTAAATTCAGTTATCACCCCATGCAAAGTACGGGGTAAGGTGGGCAGCGTTAAAGTGCTAAGTTGCATAGATAAGAGATGATGGGGTTTTGGTTGAAAAGTAAGGCTGGCTTTTTGAGTGAGAATGGCATCTGTGGCTATCTGTTTGTCACTAGAGGTGAAAATAATTTCATATCGCCATGGTTTGTTTAGTGTTTCCTGTCCTGTTACGGTATGCATAAACAGTAAAGAAGTAATGCCATCTATCTGTAATGTGTAATTATTACTGTTAGTCAATTGCTGGTTAAGTAATTCCTGAGCAAGGTCAAATGGCGCAATCATATTACTGCCTTTTCTTTTTTACATAAAAATAATTATCTTTACATATTATGTAAAAAAGATAATCAAAACAAGTGATAAGTGAGGTGGTTTAAGCTACTTCTCGGCTAAAAAATATTTACCTGTTGATTTTATTGAATAAAGGTAAATTAGTGTTTGTAAAAATACGGTTAATTGTTATTGAAGGGTTAGGTTGGATTAGGTTGAGGGGATATAGTTTTACTTAATTAGCTAGCTATTGTATAAAATGCCAAATACCCTTTACGTAATAAGACATTAATAAGATATTGATTAGGTGAGGGTGCATGTTTATGACACGATTTTTTTCTAATAACCGTAAATAATACGAGCAAACGCTGTATTTAATTCATATAACCATATATACAACCAAATTCATTGTTGATAACGAATTTGGTTGTATAGTTTTATAGGTTAATTTATTTTATTCAGACATTGTGTATATAGTGATTCTTCAAATTTCATCACCGCTTCTTTTTTAGGTCTATTTTTATTTAACATTTGATAGCCAGTTAAAAACTGTACAAATGCAATATAACGATTTGATTTAGTTTTAATAAAACCAGCCAAATTATAAGAGCCCTCAAGGTGACCAGTTTTGGCAAATACTGTCTGTTTAAAAGGAACTTTATTTAAACTACGACGATATTGTAATGTGCCGTCAACACCCGCAATAGGGAACATATTAATCATATTTAGTTGTTTATCATGATTAGCAATAAATTGTAGAATTTTTAACATGGTTTCAGCATTTAATAGATTGAGTCTAGATAAGCCTGAACCATCGATAACGACATTATTTTTTAAATCAATATTAGCTTTTTTCTTTAAAATTTGTCTAACTGCATCGCTACTGTTTAGCCAAGTGCCTGGCATATTAAAATAATGGGCGCCAATGGTTCTAAAAACCGCATCAGCAATTAAATTATTAGAATTCTTTAACATGTCAGTTAGTAAAGACGAGAGTGGCGCGGAGGTATTCGTCGCTAATACTGTAACTTTATTGCTATTTATTGGATGTTTTGATTCTATAATTTTACCATTAAAAGTAATGCCTGCTTGTTTAAGATAATTACGTAATAGTTTGGCTACATAAAGCGAACCATCCATAACCGCAAAATGGAATGAGCGTTTTTTTTCTGTGATTTTCATGCAACCAGTTAATTGGTAATTATTATTATCTCTAACCAAAATATCTAAATTACAGTAGCGATTATCACTATCTTTTTTAGTTGTCATTACATGACTGTCAATTTGCACTGGATGTTGCGATGCGACGGTGGCAATGGCTGGTTTTCCTACTTGCGTTGCTGGCGTTAAAGTGGCATAAAAACAATTACCATCAATAATGCTTGCTGATGGCGCTGTATTATAACAGAATGTTAGGTTATTCCATGACCAGCCTTCGGCTTTATCATGACCTGAAAAAATACTGGTATCAATAACGATATTACCTGTTACATGACTGATTCCTTTTTGTTTTAATTTTGTTACCATAGCCGTTAGCTGTTGACGAGTGAAGGTTGGATCCCCATGCATTGATAAGATAAGATCGCCGTTTAGCGTGTCGTTAGTAATTGAGCCTTTGGTCATAAATTGGGTGGTGAAACGGTAATCAGGACCTAATTCCAACAAGGCGGCTAAAGCGGTAACAATTTTCTGCGTACTCGCTGGAATTCGAAGTTGCTTAGTTTGGTGTGATAATAGAACTTCTTGTTTGCCACTGGTATATTGGGCGAGTAAAGAAACATTGGTGCCTGGAGGCAGTAGACTAAAATCTGGGGTTATCTTAGCGATAGTTTCACTTGAGATACTACATAGCAGTATAATGGTCATCATGACACAAAGTATCCTTTTCACAATAATATATCCTTTATTTTTCTTAATTAGCAATAATGTTAATTTTTGTTACTACAAGATAATCAATAGTTATTAATACAAAATGACACAACATGCTGGCTATAAAATATAGTCATTTATCATTGAGATATTCTTAATCGTTTGAGAATAAACACCATAATTTTCTATCAACGCTAAATTATGGTGTTATATATCATATAACGTCATCTCTTTTATATAAATAAGCAGTTCAGTCTTAAAAGTGATAATTTCTTTTAAAGAATTAATGAGCCTACCCAACCAGCCAATAATAATGGAATATTGAAGTGAATAAAGGTTGGGATCACACTATCACGCATATGATCATGTTGACCATCGGCATTTAAACCAGCGGTTGTTGCGAGTATGGTATCAGATGGCGGAGAACCAGCATCGCCAATCGCGCCAGCCGCGCCGATTAGACAAACTGTTGCCATAGGAGAGAAACCTAATTCAACACAGAGAGGAACAAAAATAACGGCAATAATTGGCACGGTTGAAAATGATGAACCAATACCTAAAGTAATAATTAGACCAATGATCATTAATGCTAATGCTGCAATGGCTTTACTACCTGAAAATAATTTAGCACTATGTTGTACTAATGTCGCTATTTCATTCGTTTCTTTTAATACTTCAGCAAAACCTTGGGCTGTGATCATCACAAATCCGATCATTGCCATCATTTTTATGCCATCATTAAACACCGTATCGGCTTCATCCCATTTAACAACACCCGTTACGATAAAACAGATAAAGCCAATTAAAGCACCTAAAATCATCGATCCGGTATAGAGTTGAATACTAAAAGAGATCAGAATCGCACCTAATGAAATGATTAGTGAACGTTTAGTCATCTGTGGTGCATGTTTTTGTGTGATGATTTCTGCTTGGTAATGTCGAGGTTTACGATAGCTAAAAAAGATCGCTATTAATAGACCCGTAAACATCCCCGCTGCTGGAATAGCCATTGCTTCCATGACATTAATATGCTCAACATTTAAACCTGCGCTGGTAATATTTTTGAGCAAAATCTGTTTAAGGAAAATGTCGCCAAATCCAATAGGTAAAAACATATAAGGTGTCACTAAGCCAAAGGTAATAACACAAGCAATCATGCGGCGATCTAAATTTAATTTAGACATTACATATAATAAAGGTGGAATCAAAAGGGGAATAAATGCAATATGAATTGGAATCAGATTTTGCGATGATACGCTAACACAACCAATAATAATAATTAAAAACCACTTGATCCGAGTTTTATTATTTGGTTCTTCGAGTTGTTTAATGGCGATATCCGCAAGAGCTTGAGGTAGACCCGAGCGAGAAATTGCCACAGCAAAAGAACCTAATAAAGCATAAGATAAAGCAATTGAAGCACCATTTCTAATCCCAACATCAAAAGCATCAATAGTTTGTTTAAGCGATAAATCACTGCATAGGCCGCCGGCAAATGCACCGATAATAAGGCTGATTACTACATGAACTCTCATCAGTGAGAGTATCAACATAAGAAAGACAGCAACAAGAACAGCATTCATAATAAATATTATCTCTTATAATTTTTTACATTAATCGTTATTCATAAAATAAACTTAGTCTATTTAAGATTACTATATCAGGTTTCTTTTTTCAGTACAGCATAAAAGAATCCATCACCACCATTCTCACTTGGTAGCAGTTGTAACATGTCACTTTGCAATGTAGCGTTACTCACCGTATTTAAGAATTGTTGTATCTGTAATTTATTTTCTTCAGGTAAAATAGAACAAGTTGCATACACAAGGGTACCCCCAGGTTTTAAATGTGCCCAAATAGCAGATAATATTTGTTGCTGTAATATCGCCAATTCTTCAATATCGCTATGACGACGTAACCACTTAATATCTGGGTGGCGACGAATAACGCCAGTTGCTGAGCAGGGGGCATCAAGCAAAATACGATCAAACAATGTGTCTTGACACCAGATTTCGGGATAGCGACCATCTCCACTTTTAACTGTGGCAGATATATTTAAACGGGTCAAATTTTCCTTGAGTCTTTTTAATCGACTACTATCAATATCGACGGCCCAAACGTTGGCTTGAGGGGCTATTTCTAATATATGGGTTGTTTTTCCACCTGGTGCTGCACATAAATCTAATATGGTTTCGTTATCTTTTGGTGCAAGTAACGTGGCGGCATATTGTGCTGATAAATCTTGTACGGTAACCCAACCTTTATCAAAACCTGGTAGCTGATTGACCGATACGGGGGTAATAAGACGAATCGCCTCTTTTACCTGATCGCAATGAATGGCTTCAATATTATTTTTCGCTAATAACTGTAAATATTCCTTGGTTGAATGGTAGCGCTGGTTTACTCTTAACCACATTGGGGGTTTTTGATTATTCGCCGTCACTATAGCTTGCCAGTTATCTGGATAATACTGTTGCCACCGTTTTATTAACCATGTTGGATGAAGGTGAGTATTGCCTTGTTGGTCAAATTTCTGTTTTAAAGATAATTGTTGGCGTTGACATTCCCGTAATATAGCATTCACTAATCCTTTAAATGGGCGTTTAGCTAGACTGGATACCGCATTAACGGTTTCCGCTACCGCTGCATGAGCAGGAACCCGGGTATAAGTGAGTTGATAAATCCCTACCATTAACAAGTAATGGACAATGCGATTTTTTCCTGTCATCACTTTATCCATTAACTGCTGAATCATAAACTCTTGTTCAGGTAAAGTACGTAAGATACCAAAACAAATTTCAGCGGTTAATGCTTTATCTTTGTCATTTAATGGTGTTTGTAGCACAGGTAATACATTACTTAATGAACGCCCTTGTTCTACTACTTCATAAATAGCTTTTGCGGCAATTGCTCGCAGATTAATTATTTTTTTCATTAACTTACTCAATAGGAATTAAATTATTTGAGCATATTACCAATAGTAAACCAATCGCGGCGGGAATTCAGTAAATCTTGGGCAGACATTCTTTTCTTTCCCGCTGGTTGGAGACTTGTCATCACTAAGATACCTTCGCTCGTTGCAACGGCAATGCCATTTTTATCCGCACTGATGATGGTGCCTGGCAAAGCTGAGGTTTGTTTATCAATAACGTAACTTTGCCATACTTTTATTGGCTGCTCTGCTATTTCAAAATAGCTCACTGGCCAAGGGTTAAAGGCTCGAGTACAACGTTCAAGTTGCTTTGCTGATAACTGCCAATTTAAGCGCGCTTCTTGTTTGGTTAATTTGTGTGCATAAGTAACAAGATTTTCATTTTGTTTTTGTGGTGTTAATTGATGCTTAATAAGTAAAGATAACGTCTTTAATAAAGCTTCTGGTCCTAATACGGCTAATTTATCGTAAAGTGTCGCACTAGTATCTTCTGATGTTATTGGACAGGTTGCCTTGTAAAGCATATCACCCGTATCTAATCCCTCGTCCATTTGCATAATGGTTACCCCTGTTTCGGTATCGCCTGCCCAACAAGCACGTTGAATCGGTGCTGCACCACGCCAACGAGGTAATAAAGAACCATGGACATTAAAACACCCATATTTTGGCATTTCAAGTACTTCTTTAGGTAAAATCAAGCCATAAGCAACCACAATCATAATATCCGCTTTTAGATCGGCAATAATTTGTTGATACTCACCATGTTTTAAACTGGTGGGCTGAAAAACGGGAAGTTGATGTTGCTCAGCCAGTTCTTTTACAGGGCTAGCCGTCAATTTATTACCTCGACCAGCAGGACGATCAGGTTGTGTGAAAACGGCTACGATTTCATGCGGTGAGTCAATTAATGATTGTAAATGTTTAGCTGCAAAATCTGGCGTTCCAGCAAAAATTATTTTAAGCAATGTTTCAGGCGCAGTTGCTGACATAAATTACCTTATTAAATATTAAATACTTATTTGAATAAAATAATACTGTATATTTGTCGAATGATATAGATTCTTTTAAAAAGAAATTAACTTATTATGTTGATTGAGCTATTTATAAAAATGATAAGATATGGAGATAGAAAGTGAAATAATCATTATTAATTCGTTATAACAATATTGCTTAATTGTTTTGTTGTTTCGGTTGGTTTGTTTTGATGTGTGTAATGATAACCAAAGCTATCGAATTAGTTAATAACAAAAGTTTTCAAATTAAATGAAAAAATTATCTCGTTTATTTTTTAAGCAAAAAAGGCAATTTTAAAATCATTAAAATGGAACAAGAAAGAGTTAATTACTCTTATTATAGATAAACAGTTGAAATCAATTTGAAATTATCAGAAAAAATAAAGGAAGTTATAGCTAAATATTAGCGCATAACTTCCTTTTGATATAATTAGAGATAAAAGAATTATTTTAATGTTGATTGTTAATTTGTAACACTATTAACATCAATGTATCTTGATGATTTAACAATAGCCGAAACGTACATGACTTTATCAACCAGTTCGCTGGAAATTGTTATTGGCGGATGATCTTGGTTAATGCTTGTGAAGCGATATTCGCGATTGCGAAGGTACTCAAGTTTTTTAATCATATATCTTCCATCTTTTAATTTTACAAACACTTCATCTCCTGAAGCTGGTACGAGCTCTGGTTCAATCACAACAAATTCTCCGGAATTAATCCTAGGAAACATAGAATCCCCTTTTACACGTAAGCTAAAAGCTACAGGATCGTCGCTATAAAATTTCAAATATCCGCTTAAAGATTCATCCATTTCAAAAGCTCCATTAGCTCCCATTACTGCTTCTCCTTTTACTTTTACTGCTCTTGATTTAACCGCACCCATAAATTCAAATTGAGGAACGTCAAGACCTGAATCTCCTTGACCAGATGACAACCATTCAACATTAACTTTTAAGGCTTGAGCTAACTCAGATATTTTTCTAAAACTTTTTGTATCCCCAGCTACTAATTTTCTGATTGCTGGCTGAGAAACATTAACCGCTCTAGCTAAATCGTGTTGGGATAAACCAGATTTATTAAACGCAATTTTAAAACGATCATTAAATGTATTCATAAAAACTCCTCACGAATCAATTATATAACTTTAGTTATTATTATTAGTTTTAACTAATACGGAAAAAAATGAATTATTTGAAAAAGGCTATAAATAAAGTAGGAAGCCAAAAAGAGTTTGGACATATCTATGGCGTGAGTCAAGTAGCAGTAAGTAAATGGTTGAATGGTAATAAAATTGGTGAAGATAAGGCAATTTTAGTGGAGCAAGCTTTAAATGGATTTGTGACCTGCGAAGAGCTTCGTCCAGACGTCAACTGGTCTGTTGTGAGAAAAGGTGTGCCGCCAGTCGCTTTAAATGACAAGAAATAAGACTGGAAAAATAAACTCACCTGCGGTGCTTAGTGAGTTTAAAAATTGAAAGGAATAAAACATGAAACAAGATAAATCATATTGTAGAACCTGTCAACAGGAAGATGAGCCAACATCACAACAGGAGCCGGTAGTCGCAGTGTGCTGTGATGGTAAATATCGAACTTTAGACGATATACAGTGAGAGATTAAGGGGGTGCTTTAATCAATTTGATACTACACCAGCAATTAGCGCAAAACTGCGAGAAAAAGTTCGGTTATGCAAATATGGTTACGTGAAAGACAAGTATCACATACTCAATCAAAAAACCAAGAAAACTTGTTATTACTACACGCTAAAGAGAGTTACTAATGTGAGTAACATCTTTTATCAATAATTCAAAATGCATTGAATGGGGATTGAACATGCAACAAGGTGCGCTGTTTGATTTGATTAATCAGCTTCACTGCTGGGCTGAGCCGATTTCCATTGACGGTGAAATTTATTACTGGGCGTCAAAGCAAATGATTTGCAATGAAATTCCGCTTGCTTACAGCAAAGTTGACACTTTTTAGCGCGCATTGAAAACGTTATGCGAAAGAGGATTAATTAATTACAAAAAACATGGTGAAAAAGACTGCATTTCGCTAACTGCAAAAGGTAAAGAATGGAACTCGGAAACAAATCCGGAAGTCGGAAATAAATCCGAGGAAACTCGGAAATAAATCCGAAAAACCTCGGAAATAGATCCGACATATAAGAATACTAAGATCAATAATACTAAGATCAATAATAATAAAAAAATAAATAAAAAAAGATTTAGATTTATCGGTATTCATTCAGCAACCAACTGAGCAGGTTTGGAATGATTATCTTGAGCACAGGAAAAACAAAAAAGCGAAGTTAACATAATATAATATATTTATTAAGTCATATAGTGGCGCAGCTTTTGATAATGCGCAGCTAGGTATATTTCACTCAATGCCATTATCAGAATGATAGCAAATAGAGTAACGCACAATATTATCCATTTTAAATAGGACATCGTGATAATAAACCCTTGCTTAAGTAGCAAATTTGCGTATAATATGCACTACTTTGCCAATTAGGTAAGGATTAACGGCGTTAAAGATTTGAAGTGACGCTCACAATACTCCCGATCTGGGGGTTATGATAAAGAACGGATTACCCTCTCCTGTCAATCGAAACAGGGAAAGAGGAGTGGTCTTTTGTTATAACTTTTTTATAGTGGAGCTCTGGTCTCATGCAGAACCAAAGAATCCGTATCCGTCTAAAAGCGTTTGATCATCGTTTAATTGATCAATCAACTGCGGAAATCGTAGAAACTGCGAAGCGTACTGGTGCGCAAGTTCGCGGTCCTATCCCATTACCGACGCGTAAAGAGCGTTTCACAGTATTGATTTCACCACATGTTAATAAAGATGCGCGTGATCAATATGAGATTCGTACTCATAAACGTCTAGTTGACATCGTAGAACCAACTGAGAAAACAGTTGATGCATTGATGCGTCTAGATCTTGCTGCCGGTGTTGATGTGCAGATCAGCTTAGGTTAAGCCTAGGCTGAATGATTGAGAGGTCGAAACAATGATTGGTTTAGTCGGTCGTAAAGTAGGAATGACGCGTATCTTCACTGAAGACGGCGTTTCAGTTCCTGTCACCGTAATTGAAATTCAAGAAAACCGTGTTACTCAAATTAAGACAATTGAGAACGACGGTTATCAAGCTATTCAGGTTACTACTGGCAGCAAAAAAGCAAGCCACGTAACTAAACCTGAAGCAGGTCATTTTGCTAAGGCTGGTGTTGAAGCTGGTCGTGGTTTATGGGAATTCCGTTTTGAAGAAGGCGAATTCACTGTAGGTCAAAGCATTAACGTTGATTTATTCACTGACGTTAAGAAAGTTGATGTAATTGGTACATCTAAAGGTAAAGGTTTTGCTGGTGTAACTAAACGCTGGAATTTCCGTACTCAAGATGCTACACATGGTAACTCTTTGGCGCACCGTGGTCACGGTTCTATCGGTCAGAACCAGACTCCAGGTAAAGTGTTCAAAGGTCGTAAAATGGCAGGTCACTTAGGTAATGAACGCGTAACTGTTCAAAGCCTTGAAGTTGTGCGTGTAGATGCAGAGCGTAAACTTTTATTAGTTAAAGGTGCTGTACCTGGTGCAACGAACAGTGATGTAATTGTTAAACCAGCTATTAAGGCTTAACGTCAAGGAGATAGAAATGGAATTAGTAGTAAAAGACGCGCAAGCGCTCTCTGTTTCCGAAACTACCTTCGGACGTGAATTTAACGAAGCATTAGTTCATCAAGTTGTTGTTGCTTATGCAGCAGGTGCTCGTCAAGGAACTCGTGCTCAAAAAACTCGTGCTGAAGTTGCTGGTTCAGGTAAAAAACCATGGCGTCAAAAAGGAACTGGTCGAGCTCGTTCTGGTTCAGTAAAAAGCCCAATTTGGCGTAGTGGTGGTGTTACATTTGCGGCTCGTCCACAAGATCATAGCCAAAAAGTTAACCGTAAAATGTATCGTGGTGCGTTAAAAAGTATTTTTTCTGAATTAGTGCGTCAAGATCGTTTAGTGGTTGTTGAAAAATTTACTGTAGATGCACCAAAAACTAAGTTATTAACTCAAAAGTTAAAAGAGATGAATCTTGAAGATGTATTAATTATTACATCTGAATTAGATGAAAATCTTTTCTTAGCTGCGCGTAACTTATATAAAGTTGATGTGCGTGATGTAGCAGGTATTGATCCAGTAAGTTTAATTGCATTCGAAAAAGTAGTAATCACTGTTGATGCAGTTAAGCAAGTAGAGGAGATGTTAGCATGATTCGTGAAGAGCGTCTGCTGAAGGTCCTGCGTGCACCGCATGTTTCTGAGAAAGCATCAATTTCCATGGAAAAACACAATACATTAGTATTGAAAGTTGCTAAAGATGCTACTAAAAAAGAAATCAAAGCCGCAGTTGAACAACTATTTGAAGTTAAGGTAGACGATGTGAATACTTTAGTTGTTAAAGGTAAAGTAAAACGTCGTGGTCAACAAATCGGTCGTCGTAGCGACTGGAAAAAAGCTTACGTTACTTTAGCTGAAGGTCAAAATTTAGACCTTGCTGGCGTCGCTGAGTAATTCGGAGGAGTAAGAACAATGGCAGTTGTTAAGTGTAAACCTACATCTCCGGGTCGTCGCCACGTTGTTAAAGTGGTTAACCCAGAGCTGCATACCGGGAAACCTTATGCACCGTTGCTTGATTCAAAAAGCAAAACTGGTGGTCGTAATAATAATGGTCGTATTACTACTCGTCATATTGGCGGTGGTCATAAACAACATTATCGTTTAGTTGATTTTAAACGTAACAAAGATGGAATTCCTGCAATTGTTGAACGTTTAGAGTATGATCCAAATCGTTCAGCTAATATTGCTTTAGTTTTATATAAAGACGGTGAACGTCGTTATATTTTAGCTCCAAAAGGTTTAAAAGCCGGAGATCAGATCCAATCTGGTGTTGATGCATCAATTAAAACAGGTAACTGTTTACCTATGCGTAACATTCCAGTTGGTTCTACCGTGCACAATGTTGAAATGAAACCAGGTAAAGGTGGCCAAATGGCTCGTTCTGCCGGTAGTTATGTTCAAATCGTCGCACGTGAAGGTTCTTATGTTACCCTACGTCTTCGTTCTGGCGAAATGCGTAAAGTGTTAGCGGATTGCCGCGCCACTATTGGTGAAGTTGGTAATTCAGAGCATATGCTTCGCGTATTAGGTAAAGCTGGTGCAAGTCGTTGGCGTGGTATTCGCCCAACCGTTCGCGGTACGGCAATGAACCCAGTAGATCACCCACATGGTGGTGGTGAAGGTCGTAACTTTGGTAAACATCCTGTGTCTCCATGGGGTCAAAAAGCCAAAGGATTGAAAACGCGTAGCAACAAACGTACTGATAAGTACATTGTTCGCCGTCGCAATAAGAAATAATAAATAGAGGATAAGCTATGCCACGTTCTCTCAAGAAGGGTCCTTTTATTGACCTACACTTGCTGAAGAAGGTAGAGAAAGCGGTGGAAAGCGGTGACAAGAAGCCTATTCGCACTTGGTCCCGTCGTTCAACGATCTTTCCTAACATGATCGGATTGACCATCGCTGTCCATAATGGTCGTCAGCACGTACCTGTTTATGTATCAGATGAAATGGTTGGACATAAATTAGGTGAATTCGCGCCGACTCGTACTTATCGCGGCCATGCGGCTGATAAGAAAGCTAAAAAGAAATAAGTAGGAGATAGAGATGGAAACTGTAGCAAAATATCGCCACGCTCGTTCTTCTGCACAAAAAGTTCGCTTAGTAGCTGATCTTATTCGCGGTAAGAATGTGTCTCAGGCTTTAGATATTTTAACGTACACCAATAAAAAAGCGGCTGTATTGGTTAAGAAGGTGCTTGAGTCTGCCATTGCTAATGCAGAACATAACGACGGTGCTGATATTGATGATCTGAAAGTTGCGAAAATTTTCGTAGACGAAGGTCCTAGCATGAAACGTATTATGCCTCGTGCTAAAGGTCGTGCAGATCGAATCTTGAAGCGTACCAGCCACATCACTGTGATTGTGTCTGATCGCTAAGGCTCTGGAGAATTGCAATGGGTCAAAAAGTAAATCCAAATGGTATCCGATTAGGTATTGTCAAACCTTGGGCATCTACCTGGTATGCAGATACAAAAGAGTTCGCTGATAATTTAGATGGCGATCATAAAGTTCGCAAATTCTTGACTAAAGAATTAGCACAAGCTTCGATTTCTAAAATCGTGATCGAGCGTCCGGCTAAAAGCATTCGTGTTACTATCCACACTGCACGTCCGGGTATCGTTATCGGTAAGAAAGGCGAAGATGTAGAAAAATTACGTAATGCCGTAGCAAACATTGCAGGTGTTCCAGCCCAAATTAACATTGCTGAAGTTCGTAAGCCTGAACTCGATGCTAAGTTAGTTGCTGATAGCATCACTTCGCAATTAGAACGTCGTGTTATGTTCCGTCGTGCGATGAAACGTGCGGTACAAAATGCAATGAAAGCAGGTGCTAAAGGTATCAAAGTTGAAGTTAGTGGGCGTTTAGGCGGTGCCGAAATCGCTCGTAGCGAGTGGTATCGTGAAGGTCGTGTACCTCTACATACTTTACGTGCTGATATTGACTATGCAACTTCTGAAGCACATACAACATATGGTGTTATTGGTGTTAAGGTGTGGATCTTCAAAGGGGAGATCCTTGGTGGTATGGCTGCCGTTGAACAACCGGAAAAACCGGCTGCTCAACCTAAAAAGCAGCGTAAAGGCCGAAAATAATAAGGAGCGTCGCTGATGTTACAGCCAAAGCGTACAAAATTCCGTAAAATGCATAAAGGCCGCAACCGTGGTCTGGCTGCAGGTGCTGACGTTAGCTTCGGTACTTTCGGTCTGAAAGCTGTTGGTCGTGGTCGTTTGACTGCGCGCCAAATCGAAGCGGCACGTCGTGCTATGACTCGTGCAGTTAAACGTCAAGGTAAAATCTGGATTCGTGTTTTCCCTGATAAACCAATCACAGAAAAACCACTTGAAGTGCGTATGGGTAAAGGTAAGGGTAACGTAGAATACTGGGTTGCTCTTATTCAACCAGGTAAAGTTCTCTATGAAATGGATGGCGTACCTGAAGAAGTTGCCCGTGAAGCATTTGCATTGGCAGCAGCAAAACTGCCGATTAAGACCACCTTTGTAACTAAGACGGTGATGTAATGAAAGCAAAAGAGCTGCGTGAAAAAAGCATTGAAGAGCTGAACGCTGAACTTCTTAATTTATTACGTGAGCAATTTAACTTACGTATGCAATTAGCTGGAGGTCAGTTACAACAGCCTCATTTAGTTAAACAAGTGCGTCGTGATATCGCACGTGTTAAAACTTTATTGACTGAGAAGGCGGGTGCGTAATGACAACTAATATTCGTACTCAACAAGGTCGTGTAATTAGTGACAAAATGGATAAATCTATTACTGTTGCTATCGAACGTAAAGTGAAACATCCATTATATGGTAAATTCATTAAACGTACGACTAAATTACATGTACATGATGAGAATAATGAGTGTGGTATTGGTGATACTGTTGAAATTAAAGAGTGTCGTCCATTATCTAAGACTAAGTCTTGGACTCTAGTTCGAATCGTAGAAAAAGCAGTTATTTAATCTAACAGGTTAAAATCTGCACAGAAAGATAATAAATGGCTAGTTTAGCCATTTATTTTTATACTACCCATTTTATTTGAGAGATGTTATACTATACACCCCTCAAATAGATGGGGTTTTTCGGTTGTCTTTTTCATTGTGAATTAGACAAGACTATTGATAATTGCGGAGCATTAAGATGATCCAAGAACAGACTATGCTGGATGTTGCCGATAACTCTGGCGCACGTAGCGTAATGTGTATCAAGGTTCTCGGTGGATCGCACCGCCGTTATGCCGCTGTTGGTGACATCATTAAAATTACCATTAAAGAAGCAATTCCTCGTGGTAAAGTAAAAAAAGGTGATGTGCTAAAAGCTGTTGTGGTGCGCACCAAGAAGGGTGTTCGTCGCCCAGATGGATCTGTTATCCGTTTCGATCGTAACGCTTGTGTATTACTAAACAATAATAGCGAGCAACCGATCGGTACGCGTATTTTTGGACCGGTCACTCGTGAACTTCGTTCAGAGAAGTTTATGAAGATCATTTCATTAGCACCAGAAGTACTGTAAGGAGCGGGTAATGGCAGCGAAAATCCGTCGCGATGACGAAGTGATCGTGTTAACCGGTAAAGATAAAGGTAAACGCGGTAAAGTAAAAAGTGTTTTGACTAACGGCAAATTGGTTATTGAAGGTATCAATCTGGTAAAAAAACATCAGAAACCAGTACCAGCATTAAACCAAGAAGGCGGTATTATTGAAAAAGAAGCTGCAATCGATGCATCGAATGTCGCTATTTTCAATAATGCAACAGGCAAAGCTGACCGTGTAGGCTTCCGTGTAGAAGATGGCAAAAAAGTCCGCTTCTTCAAGTCTACGAATGAAATTATTTAAGTAATTTGGAGTATACGATGGCGAAACTGCATGATTACTACAAAGCACAGGTAGTAAATAAACTGCAAGACCAGTTTGGCTACAAATCTGTCATGCAAGTCCCTCGGATCGAAAAGATCACCTTGAATATGGGTGTGGGTGAAGCGATTACTGATAAGAAATTATTAGATAACGCGGTTGCAGATTTAGCTGCAATCAGTGGTCAAAAACCATTTGTCACTAAAGCACGCAAATCAGTTGCTGGTTTTAAAATCCGTCAAGGGTATCCTATTGGTTGTAAAGTCACCCTACGTGGCGAACGTATGTGGGAATTCTTTGAGCGCTTAGTCTATATTGCTCTACCTCGTACTCGAGATTTTCGTGGTTTAAGCGCGAAATCTTTTGATGGTCGTGGTAACTATAGTATGGGTGTTCGTGAACAAATCATTTTCCCTGAAATTGATTATGACAAAGTAGATCGTGTTCGTGGTTTAGATATAACTATCACAACTACAGCGCAATCTGACGAAGAAGGCCGAGCATTACTTTCAGCCTTTAACTTCCCATTTCGCAAGTAAGGTAGGGGCATCTAATGGCTAAACAATCAATGATTGAACGCGATAAAAAACGCGTTAAATTAGCAAATAAATATTTTGCTAAACGTCAAGAATTAAAAGCGATTATTTCTGATGTCAATGCATCAGATGAAGACCGTTGGAATGCAGTGCTGAAACTACAGACACTTCCTCGAGATTCAAGCCCATCACGTCAACGTAATCGTTGTCGTCAAACTGGTCGTCCACATGGCGTCCTTCGTAAGTTTGGTTTAAGCCGTATTAAGGTTCGCGAATCCGCCATGCGTGGTGAAATTCCAGGTCTTAAGAAAGCAAGTTGGTAAATCCGGGGAGTATTATAGATGAGCATGCAAGATCCAATCGCAGATATGTTGACCCGCATTCGCAATGGTCAAGCTGCGAATAAAGTTGCGGTCACCATGCCTTCCTCTAAGCTGAAAGTGGCAATTGCTAAAGTGCTGAAGGAAGAAGGTTATATCGAAGATTATAAAGTGGTAGGTGACACTAAGCCTGAATTGGAAATCACTTTAAAATATTTCCAGGGTAAAGCAGTTGTAGAAAGTATTCAACGTGTAAGCCGTCCAGGTCTACGTATTTATAAACGTAAAGACGAATTACCAAAAGTAATGGCTGGATTAGGTGTTGCTGTGGTTTCTACATCTAAAGGTGTTATGACCGATCGTGCAGCCCGCCAAGCAGGTCTTGGTGGTGAAATTATCTGCTACGTAGCTTAAGGGAGAATAAAATGTCTCGTGTTGCAAAAGCACCTGTCGTTATTCCTGCTGGCGTAGAGGTAAAACTCGATGGTCAGGTAATTTCGATTAAAGGTAAAAATGGCGAGTTATCTCGCACTATTCACGACGCTGTTATCGTTAAGTTTGAAGATAATGAAGTAACCTTCAATCCACGCGAAGGCGCAGCGAATGCTTGGGCCCAAGCAGGTACAGCTCGTGCGTTGATTAATTCAATGGTTATTGGTGTTACAACTGGCTTCACCAAAAAACTACAGTTAGTTGGTGTTGGTTATCGTGCCCAAATGAAAGGCAACGTTGTTGGTCTTTCTCTTGGATATTCACATCCTATTGAACATCAACTACCGGCAGGCGTTACCGCTGAATGTCCTACTCAAACTGAAATCGTACTAAAAAGTGCTGATAAACAGTTAATTGGACAAGTTGCAGCAGATATTCGCGCTTATCGTCGTCCTGAACCGTATAAAGGTAAAGGTGTCCGTTACGCAGACGAAGTCGTGCGTACTAAAGAAGCTAAGAAGAAGTAAGGTAACACTATGGATAAGAAATCAGCTCGTATCCGTCGTGCAACCAAAGCGCGTCGTAAAATGCAAGAATTATGTGCGACACGCTTGGTGGTTCACCGTACTCCGCGTCATATTTATGCGCAGATTATCGCACCGAACGGATCAGAGGTACTGGCAGCTGCTTCAACTTTAGAAAAAGCTATCAGTGAAAGTTTAAAATATACTGGAAACAAAGATGCGGCGACCGCAGTTGGTAAAGCGATTGCAGAACGTGCATTGGCAAAAGAGATTAAATCTGTATCTTTTGACCGTTCAGGTTTCCAATATCATGGTCGAGTCCAGGCGCTAGCAGATGCTGCTCGCGAAGCTGGCCTTCAGTTCTAAGGTAGGAGTTACAGATGTCAAACATCGAAAAACAAGCTGGCGAACTGCAGGAAAAATTAATCGCAGTGAACCGTGTTTCTAAAACTGTAAAAGGTGGTCGTATTTTCAGCTTTTCCGCATTAACTGTGGTTGGTGATGGTAACGGTCGCGTTGGTTTTGGTTATGGTAAAGCGCGTGAAGTTCCAGCAGCGATCCAAAAAGCGATGGAAAAAGCGCGACGCAATATGATTCATGTTGCATTAAATAACGACACGCTACAACATCCGGTAAAAGGTGTTCATACTGGCTCTCGTGTCTTTATGCAGCCTGCTTCTGAAGGTACGGGTATTATTGCCGGTGGTGCAATGCGTGCTGTTTTAGAAGTAGCTGGTGTGCGTAACGTATTATCAAAAGCATATGGTTCAACAAACCCAATTAACGTGGTGCGTGCGACTATTGATGCACTTGAAAATATGAAATCACCAGAAATGGTTGCTGCTAAGCGTGGTAAAACCGTCGAAGAAATTTTGGGGTAATAAGCCATGGCAAAGACAATTAAAATTACACAGACTCGTAGTTCTATTGGCCGTATTCCGAAGCATAAAGCGACGTTACGTGGTCTAGGATTACGTCGTATTGGTCATACCGTTGAGCGTGAAGATACGCCAGCAATTCGTGGTATGGTTAACCAAGTTTCTTACATGGTTAAAGTGGAGGGGTAAGTAATGCATTTAAATACTTTAACTCCTGCAGCAGGTTCTAAACATGCATCTAAACGTGTAGGTCGTGGTATTGGTTCTGGTTTAGGTAAAACTGGTACTCGTGGTGTTAAAGGTCAAACTTCTCGTTCAGGTGGCGGCGTACGTCGTGGCTTCGAAGGTGGTCAAATGCCTTTATATCGTCGTTTACCGAAGTTTGGTTTTACTTCACGTAAATCAATGATCACTGCTCAAGTACGTCTTGCAGACATTGCACGTGTTAACGGTGATGTTGTTGATCTTAATAGCTTAAAAGCGGCAAAATTAGTTGGTACACAAATTGAATATGTGAAAATTATGCTTGCAGGTGAAATTTCTAAACCTGTAACTGTTCGCGGTATTCGTGTAACTAAAGGCGCTAAAGCTGCGATTGAAGCTGCTGGCGGAAAAATTGAGGAATAGTTAGAAAGATGGCAAAGCAACCAGGATTAGATTTTCAAAGTGCAAAAGGTGGCGTAGGTGAGTTAAAAAGACGTTTGTTATTTGTTCTTTTAGCTCTAATCGTTTTCCGTATTGGATCTTTTATTCCGGTTCCTGGTATTAATGCTGGCGAGCTTTCTGCGTTGCTTAAACAAGCTGCGAGTGATAATGGCATTATCAGTATGTTTAATATGTTTTCTGGTGGTGCATTGAGTCGAGCTTCAATTTTTGCCTTAGGTATTATGCCTTATATTTCTGCATCTATTATTGTGCAGTTATTGACAGCTATTAATCCAACATTAGCGGAATTGAAGAAAGAAGGGGAATCTGGTAGACGTAAAATTAGTCAATATACTCGTTATGGAACATTAGCGCTTGCAATTGTTCAGGCGATAGGTATTGCAACAGGTCTACCGAATATACCTGGTTTTGGTCATGTGGTGGTAAATCCTGGCTTCTCATTCTACTTTATTGCTACAGTTAGCTTAGTCACAGGAACAATGTTCTTAATGTGGTTAGGTGAGCAAATTACAGAAAGAGGTGTTGGTAACGGCATCTCTATCATTATTTTTGCCGGTATCGTAGCAGGTTTACCTGTTGCTATCGGTGAAACGATTGAACAAGCTCGTTCAGGTGTTTTACATCCGTTGCTGTTATTAGTTGTTGCAGCACTCGTATTCGGTATTACCTATTTTGTTGTATTTGTTGAGCGTGGACAACGTCGTATTGTTGTTAATTATGCTCAGCGTCAGCAAGGACGCCGTATATATGCAGCACAAAGTTCACATTTACCGTTAAAAATAAATATGGCAGGAGTGATTCCAGCAATATTTGCTTCAACGATAATAATGCTTCCTGCGATGCTTGCATCTTGGTTGCAGGGTGATGGACAGGGTTGGCGATATATTTTTGTGTTGATTAAACAATATTTATCGCAAGAACAACCACTTTACATTGTACTTTATGCAGCAGCTATTATTTTCTTCTGTTTCTTCTATACTGCGTTAGTTTTCAATCCTAGAGAGACAGCGGATCAGCTAAAGAAATCTGGTGCATTTATACCCGGGATACGTCCAGGGGAACAAACAGCGAAGTATATTGATAAAGTAATGACACGTTTGACTTTAATCGGCGCTTTATATATTACTTTTGTTTGTTTAGTCCCAATGTTTATGACATCAGCAATGAAAGTTTCGTTCTATTTTGGTGGAACATCGTTACTTATCGTTGTTGTCGTTATTATGGACTTTATGGCTCAAATTCAGACTCTAATGATGCCAAATCGTTATGAGTCAGTATTAAAAAAAGCAAATCTTAAAGGCTACGGTCGTTAAGATTGTTTAGGAAGTTACGGAGACAAAAATGAAAGTTCGTGCTTCAGTCAAGAGACTATGTCGCAATTGCAAAATTATTAAGCGTAACGGTGTTGTGCGAGTAATTTGCGTTGAACCAAAACATAAACAACGTCAAGGTTAATTTTTAAATTACCGTAAAGTTGCTAACGTTTTGCATATTTTTCTTGCAAAAGTGTGGTATTGCTGGCTAGAATAGCCAGCCTATTATTTTTTTACGTGATAGCCTCTATATGAGTATCCTGAAAACGGGCTTTTCAGCATAGAGGTTGTCTTTTTATTATATTATAGGAGTGCATAGTGGCCCGTATCGCAGGCATTAACATTCCTGATCAAAAACATACAGTTATTGCGTTACAAGCAATATATGGTATCGGTAATACACGCGCTAAAGCAATTTGTGAAGCAGCGGGTATTCCTGAACATGTTAAGATCAGAGAACTATCTGAAGATCAAATTGAAACTTTACGTGAACAAGTTGCTAAATACACTGTAGAAGGTGACTTACGTCGTGAAGTAACTATGAGTATCAAGCGTTTAATGGACCTTGGTTGTTATCGTGGTATACGTCATCGCCGTGGATTACCAGTCCGTGGTCAACGTACAAAGACTAACGCACGTACCCGTAAGGGACCGCGTAAGCCTATCAAGAAATAATCGGGGTAATTAAGAATGGCAAAGACACCTGTTCGTAGTACACGTAAACGTGTGAAAAAACAAGTTTCTGATGGTATCGCTCATATTCATGCTTCTTTTAACAATACAATCGTAACCATTACCGATCGTCAGGGTAACGCGTTAGGTTGGGCAACCGCTGGTGGTTCTGGTTTCCGTGGATCGCGTAAATCTACCCCGTTCGCAGCTCAGGTTGCAGCAGAACGTTGTGCTGAAGCTGTAAAAGATTACGGAATTAAGAATCTGGAAGTTATGGTGAAAGGACCTGGTCCTGGTCGTGAGTCAACTATTCGTGCATTAAATGCTGCGGGTTTCCGTATTACGAATATTACTGATGTGACTCCGATTCCTCATAACGGTTGTCGTCCACCGAAAAAACGTCGTATTTAATTTAGACGTTTTAGGATTATTGGAGAAAAAAAATGGCAAGATATTTGGGACCTAAGCTAAAGCTTAGCCGTCGTGAAGGTACCGATTTATTCCTTAAATCTGGTGTTCGTGCGATTGATACCAAGTGTAAATTAGAACAAGCTCCTGGTCAGCATGGTGCGCGTAAACCGCGTTTATCTGACTATGGCGTTCAATTACGTGAAAAACAAAAAGTTCGTCGTATTTATGGGATTTTAGAGCGTCAATTCCGTAATTATTATAAAGAAGCCGCTCGCTTAAAAGGTAACACAGGTGAAAACCTACTTACTCTTTTAGAAAGTCGTTTAGATAACGTGGTTTATCGTATGGGATTTGGTGCAACTCGTGCTGAAGCTCGTCAGTTAGTAAGCCATAAAGCAGTTTTAGTAAATGGTCGCGTAGTCAACATTGCATCTTACAAGGTTTCGCCTGAAGATGTAATCAGTGTTCGTGAAAAAGCGAAGAAACAAGCGCGTGTTAAAGCAGCTTTAGAATTAGCAGAACAACGTGAAAAACCAGTTTGGTTAGAAGTTGATGCTACAAAGATGGAAGGTGTTTTCAAACGCTTACCTGAACGTTCGGATTTATCCGCTGACATCAATGAACATTTGATCGTCGAACTTTACTCTAAGTAAAGTCTAGTATTTAAGAGAGGACACAATGCAGGGTTCTGTAACAGAGTTTTTAAAACCTCACCTAGTTGATATTGAGCAATATAGTTCTACTCATGCAAAGGTGACTCTTGAGCCACTTGAGCGTGGTTTTGGTCATACTCTAGGTAATGCACTGCGCCGTATTTTATTGTCATCAATGCCGGGATGCGCTGTAACTGAAGTAGAGATTGATGGTGTTCTTCATGAGTACAGCACTAAAGAAGGTGTTCAAGAAGATGTACTGGATATTTTACTCAACTTGAAAAAGTTAGCAGTGAAAGTACATGGTAAAGATGATGTCATGGTAACGTTGAATAAATCTGGAGTTGGTCCTGTCACTGCCTCTGATATTGTTCACGATGCGGATGTCGAAATTGTGAATCCAGATCATGTCATTTGTCATCTTACTGATGCTAATGCTTCGATTAGTATGCGTATTCGTGTACAGCGTGGTCGTGGTTATGTCCCTGCTTCTGCTCGCGTTCAGTCAGAAGACGACGAGCGTCCTATCGGTCGCTTGTTAGTTGACGCGTGTTATAGCCCAGTTGAGCGAATTGCTTATACTGTTGAGGCAGCTCGCGTCGAACAGCGTACAGACTTAGATAAATTAGTTATTGATATGGAAACTAACGGTACAATTGATCCAGAAGAATCAATTCGCCGTGCGTCTACCATTTTGGCTGAACAGCTTGAAGCTTTTGTTGACTTACGTGATGTACGTCAGCCTGAAGTGAAAGAAGATAAACCAGAATTTGATCCAATTCTACTCCGTCCAGTAGATGATTTAGAATTGACAGTTCGGTCGGCAAATTGCTTAAAAGCAGAAGCAGTTCATTATATTGGTGATTTAGTTCAGCGTACTGAAGTTGAGTTATTAAAAACGCCAAATCTTGGTAAGAAATCACTTACTGAAATTAAGGACGTACTCGCTTCACGTGGTTTATCTTTAGGTATGCGCCTAGAGAATTGGCCACCTGCAAGTATTGTTGAAGACTAATAACTTGAAAGTTTTATAGAAGGATAAAGTTATGCGCCATCGTAAAAGTGGTCGTCAACTGAATCGTAATAGCAGTCATCGTCAAGCTATGTTTCGTAACATGGCAAGTTCGCTAGTAGAGCACGAAATTATTAAGACAACTCTGCCTAAAGCGAAAGAGCTGCGTCGAGTCGTTGAACCATTAATTACTTTAGCCAAGAACGATAGTGTTGCTAATCGTCGTTTGGCTTTTGCACGTACTCGTGATAACGATACTGTTAAAAAATTATTTACGGATTTAGGTCCTCGTTTTGCTAATCGCGCTGGTGGTTATACGCGAATTATGAAATGTGGCTTCCGTGCTGGTGATAATGCGCCAATGGCTTATATTGAATTGGTAAATCGCCCAGTAGCAGCTGAACAAGCAGCAGAATAAGATATTTTGATTAGTTTAAAACTATGATAAATAAAAAGCCGGTCTTATGACCGGTTTTTTATTAGATAATTAGTTGTTTATTTTTAATTATTATATTAATTAAGGGTATCTGTGGAGGTGCTTAATCAAAGTATAACTCATTTCAAACTTTTTAAATTAAAGTAGTTAATTCAGTATATCGTTTATAAAAATTGTTTAAATTTAATTAGTTATTCTAGTCATAAACCATCTAATCGTTTTTTATATAATCAATATTTATATTAATCTGGGCTGCGGAAACAAGTTTATTTCTTATTTCTGCTAATAGTAATTACATTAGCTTAGCTAACTGTTAGGCTGATTAACTAATTGGTCCTAATTAATAATGGGGAGGAGGAATCTCTTCAGATAAACTTGCTATATTGGATAGTTGACCTGTTTTAATCTTTTCAGATAATAACCGCAATTTTTCACTTAAACTTGCGGATTCATGTTGCAAAATGATTACCATTTGATTTAATTGTTCAATAGTTACTTCCTGAAAAGCGAGTTTGGTTTCAAGCATTTCAATACGTTGTTGTAAATTAATATTAGCATTAGTCATAAGATGATATGTTACAATTGTTATTATTGATCGTTTACATGATAGTATCAAATCCATCCGCGTTCAGCAAAGGAAACATATTCGCCTTTCCCAATAATAATATGATCAATAACACGAATATCGATCAAATCACACGCTTGTTCTATTTGTTTCGTCACTTTCCGATCGGCTTGGCTTGGTTCGGCTAATCCTGATGGATGATTATGTGCTAATATTAAGCCTGCTGCATTATACTTTAGCGCTCGGCGAATAATTTCACGCGGATGAACTTCAACACAGTTATAAGTACCGACAAACATCTCATCTGAGGTAATAACTCTATTCTGATTATCTAAAAATAACACTAAAAAAATTTCTCTTTCTTCCTTTGCTAAGCGGCTCGCTAAAAAATGATGGGTTAATTCGGGGCTAGTAAGTAAATGTTCATTTAATATTTTTTCTTTTAAATAACGATGGGAGAGTTCGATTACTGCTTGCAATTGGGTATATTTAACTACACCTAAACCGTGATATCGTTCAAATTCAGCTTGGCTAGCATTAATAAGTTGGTAAACAGAACCAAATTCTGTGAGTAAATGGTTGGCAAGCGCCAATACATTTAATTTTTTTGTGCCGGTGCGGAGAAAAATAGCTAAAAGTTCGGCATCGGATAACTGTTGTGGACCAAAACGAAGCAGTTTTTCTCTAGGCAATAAAGGATGATTTTTGTTTGTTAACATATCTATTTTCCTCAATAATCAAAATAAAAACTTTACTCATGATTGAAATAGGAAAAAATCTAAAAGATTTAATGTTAGATTTAATAAGCAAAATTTAATAAATATATTTCATCTTTCAAATTTTCCCCCCTTTTTGTTATTTAGGTAAAAAAGGGAAAAGTTTTTTAGCCCTATTTTCTATGTTATTATGAGCGCCTATAATTTATTATTGATGAGTTGATAATGCATTTATTGGGTAAAAAAATCTTACTAGGCATTTGTGGTGGCATTGCGGCGTACAAATGTCCGGAACTGATTCGTCAGTTAAAAAAACAAGGTGCAGAAGTTCGGGTTGTGTTGACTCAAGCTGCTAGCCAATTTGTCACACCTTTAACCCTACAAGCTGTTTCAGGTCATTCTGTCAATAATCAATTGTTTGATGTACAAGCTGAACTATCGATGAGTCATATAGCGTTAGCAAAATGGGCGGACTTAATATTGATAGCTCCAGCGACGGCTAATATTATTGCCAAATTAACCAATGGAATTGCTGATGATTTGTTAACTACGCTTTGTTTAGCGACAGAAGCCCCTATTGCGATTGCGCCAGCAATGAACCAGCAAATGTATCACGCCCAGATTACGCAACAAAATTTAGCGAATTTAGCCATTCGCGACAATGTTATGATTTGGGGACCGGCTCAAGGTGAACAAGCCTGTGGTGATGTTGGTCTTGGACGCATGCTTGAACCAGCGCAACTGGTTGCGCATATTCGACAATGGTGGACGACCGCATCTAACGTTAAAGATATACATATTGTGATTACCGCGGGTCCAACGCAAGAAGCCTTAGATCCTGTACGTTACTTGACTAACCATAGTTCTGGAAAAATGGGGTTTGCTTTAGCCAAAGCTGCAGTGAAATTAGGTGCTGAAGTTACATTAATTACCGGCCCCGTTTCTTTATCAACACCAAAGGGGGTTAAGCGTATTGATGTGATTAGTGCTTTAGATATGCAAGCCGCCGTAATGGATAATATTGCTAATTGTGATATTTTTATTGGTTGTGCTGCTGTAGCGGATTATCGTCCAGCTAATATAGCCGTACAAAAAATAAAAAAACAGGGTGATGAAATTCAATTATTATTAGTAAAAAATCCAGACATTGTGGCTTCGGTTGCGGGATTATCTAAAGATGAGCGCCCATTTGTGGTAGGATTTGCTGCGGAAACACAAGATGTTGCAAAATATGCATACCAAAAGTTAATCAATAAAAAATTAGATTTAATTTGTGCCAATGACGTCTCTTTACCTGAACAAGGCTTTAATACGGATACTAATGCGATTACTATTTATGGCAAAGACTTTAAACAGACACTGCCAGTAATGGATAAACAAACGTTAGCTGAAAAAATACTTATTGAAATTGTGACACATTATGAAGAAAAAAATTGATATTAAAATATTAGATAACCGTTTAGGCAATGTATTTCCTTTACCAACTTATGCGACTATTGGTTCAGCAGGTATTGATCTGCGTGCTATGTTTACAGAAACGCAAGTCATTGAGCCAGGGCAAACTGTTTTAACGCCGACTGGGTTAGCTATGTATATTGAGGACCCAAGTTTAGCGGCCTTAGTTTTACCTCGTTCTGGATTAGGCTCTAAACATGGTATTGTTTTAAGCAATTTGGTTGGTCTTATTGACTCCGATTATCAAGGACAACTTTTTGTACCGATTTGGAATCGTAGTCAAGAGCGTTTTACTATTGAACCTGGCGATAGAATTGCTCAGTTGGTGATTGTACCTGTTGTACAAGCTCAATTTAATATTGTTGATGAGTTTACTACAACTGAACGCGGTGAAGGTGGTTTTGGGCATTCTGGATGTAAATAATTGTGTTAATTTAAAAGGTTGACATGTGACAACAAAAATAAATAATAGAAAAGAACAGATACTTCAAGCTTTAGCAGAAATGCTTGAGTCAAATCAAGGTACGCAGCGCATCACTACTGCGAAACTCGCTTCCGTTGTTGGTGTTTCTGAAGCCGCGTTGTATCGACATTTTCCCAGTAAAAAAGATATGTTTGAGAATTTGATTGATTATATTGAACATATTTTACTTAGCCGAATTAACCTTATCTTACAAGATGAAAAAGACACGCTACAGCGAATCTATTTAATTTTAGCGTTACTTTTAGGATTTAGTGAGAAAAATCCAGGTTTAACTCGTATTATGACTGGTCATGCATTAATGTTTGAACAACGTCAATTACAATTACGTATTAGTCAATTATTTGAACGAATTGAAACACATATAAGGCAAGTTCTGAGGGAAAGAAAAATCCGCGAAGGAACGAGTTTTACTTACGATGAGCGTATATTAGCTAGTCAATTATGTGCGTTTTGTGAAGGTTCGATGTTACGTTATGTCCGCTCTGGATTTGCGTATCTCCCTACCTCTGATTTTGAAGCGAAATGGTCTTTATTACTAAAACAGCTTTACTAATTATCGTAAAATAGACTTTACTTTACGATGGATTTTGCCAAGGACGGCTTAAGCTATTTTAATTAACCGTAACCAATTAATATAGATTGTCTATCCCTAGTTGGTTATGTGTCATAATTTGATGCGATATTCTAACAAGCCCAAATAACGCCACAAAAAAACTTAGGTTATCTTTGTTACGATTAAATAAAACAAAAATAACCTAGAGATTTATAGTATCGATTTCATGCTATTTACTAAGCGCTCGTTAACTCACGTTTCTGTTCTCGACTGAGTAAATCTCTTGCGGCTTGTTGAGGATCCTTACCACAATATAAAATTTGGTAAATTTGATCAACAATAGGCATTTCGACATGATATTTTTGTGCTAATAACCATACTTCTTTGGTATTACGATAACCTTCAACAACTTGTTGAATCTTCGCTTGTGCTTCGTCAATACTTTTATTCTGGCCCAGTAAAAGACCAAAGCGTCGATTGCGTGATTGGTTATCCGTACAGGTTAACACTAAGTCACCTAAACCTGCCATTCCCATAAATGTCACAGGATCTGCACCCAATACTACGCCTAGTCGCATTAACTCAGCTAAACCACGAGTAATTAGCGCCGTACGAGAGTTAGCACCAAATCCTAGACCATCGGACAAACCAGCTCCAATTGCAATAACGTTTTTAACCGCGCCACCTAATTGTACACCGACTAAATCGGTACTACTATAGACACGAAAGCGTTTACTACAATGAAAAAGAGTCTGTAATTGTTTGAGAAATTCTGGATCGGTTGAGGCTACAGTGACAGCAGTTGGTAAACCTGCGGCTACTTCTTTGGCAAAGGTAGGACCAGAGATGACAGCTAATGGAACATTATCCCCCAAAATATCTCTGGCAACATCCTGTAACAAACGACCCGTGTCCGTTTCAAGCCCCTTTGTTGCCCAAACAATTTTACTGTTTTGATTCAAATAAGGCTTAATGTTAGTTAATACTTCACCAAAAACATGGCTAGGAACCACAACCAACAAAATTTCGACATTTTTCGTTGCTTTCTCTAAATCACTTTCTAACGACAGTAATTCAGGAAAATCAATATCGGGCAAAAATTGTTGATTTTTACGTTCACGTTGATATTGAGCTATCTTTTGTTGATCGTTTCCCCATAGAGTCACTTCATGCCCATTGCGTGCCAATAAAATAGCTAACGCCGTGCCATAAGATCCTGCACCTAAAACAGTAATTGTTGGTTGTTTATCTATCATGATCTTATTATTGAATACTGGTATTGGTATCGTTAGCTGCACCATTATTTTGAGCTTGCTGTTGCATATAATTCATGAAAACGGCATCAAAATTAACCGGCTCAAGATTCACAACAGGGAACGTTCCCTTATTGACTAAACTCGCCACCAGTTCACGTGCGTATGGGAATAAGATATTAGGACAATAAGCGCCTAAACAGTGAGCAAGCTGATTTCCTTCTAAACCAATAATTGAGAAAATACCAGCTTGTGTTACTTCGCAAATATAAGCGATTTCATCATTAGATTTCGTCGTCAGCGTAATCCGCAATGCAACCTCATAAATATTTTCATCAATTTGGTGGGACGATGAATTAAGTTCTAAATTAACTTCAGGTTTCCACTCTTTGGGAAAAATATGGGGAGAATTAGGCGTTTCAAAGGAGATATCTTTAACATAGATACGCTGAATTGCAAAAACACTTTCTGATTGTGGATGAGTTGATTCTGTCATGTTATTAACCTATTTAAAATTTATTTTCTGACTAATGGTAAATTTTCACTATTCCAACCAGTAATACCATCTGTTAATGTATAGACGTGGCTAAAACCTGCCTTGATTAATTTATCACCGGATCTTAAGGCAGCACCGATATCAGTCACAACAATGATAGGATTATCCTTAAATTTTTCTATTGCTTTAATACTACCATTTTGAATATCAATAGGTAAAATATTATAGGAATCCGTGATGTGACCTCGTTTAAAATCATCATTACTACGAACATCAACAACGATAGCATTTTCATTGTTAATCAACTGTATTGCTTGCCCATTAGTAACAATTTTAACTTTTGATAGTTTTGTTCTAAGAGTTAAATTAATTACCATGATCAAAAGTACAGCCCAAGATATTGATAAAATAGGATGATTGCCTACAAAATGCCTTATTTCATTTATGAATTCCATAAAGTTGTTAACCTAATTAAAAAGTATTATCAATTTAAGCATCCGATTATAACGATATTGTAGTTTGAAATACAGCATTGATTAATTAAACGGTATCAGATTTATCTGATTACTTGTTTATAGACTAAATCTTAACATTAATATTGCTAAGCAAAACAATTCTATTTTTTTACTTAATTGAAGTATATTCACTTAATTATAATAGTGATTTTGACAGTAGTTAGTTATATTCGAATTTCCACTCAAATTAATTACATTGATTGCACTAAAACAGTGCTTTTGTATACTATTGGTGCATAAAAACGTTGGTAATAAAACACAGACTAACTTTATAGTGAGATGAAATAAAAAATTAATACAAGGAAATATAAAAAGAATGATATAAAAAAATACTTGTTTAAAATTGGCATTAATTTTGCTTGTATTAATAATATATTGGAACAATCGTTCTATCATAATCTTCTTTTTAGCCATATTTTGGAGAAAACACATGTCTATACAACAAGTTTTAGCGATGATAAAAGAAAATGACGTGAAGTTTATAGATTTACGTTTTACTGATACAAAAGGTAAAGAACAGCATATCACCATCCCTGCAGGTCAAGTTGACGAAGATTTCTTTGAAGAAGGAAAAATGTTTGATGGATCATCAATTGCTGGCTGGAAAGGGATTAATGAATCAGATATGGTATTAATGCCAGATATCACTACCGCCGTCATCGATCCTTTTTATGAAGAAACCACGGTAAATATTCGCTGTGATATTCTGGAACCAGCGACGCTACAAGGTTATGATCGTGATCCTCGTTCAATAGCAAAACGTGCTGAAGAGTACTTGCGATCTACTGGTATAGCAGATACCGTTATTTTTGGTCCAGAGCCAGAATTCTTTTTATTTGATGATGTCCGTTTTGGTTCGCCAATGTCAGGGAGTTATGTGCATATTGATGACATCGAAGCCGCTTGGAATTCGGGTAAAAAATATGACGGTGGTAATAAAGGGCATCGCCCTGGTGTAAAAGGTGGCTATTTTCCAGTGCCACCCGTTGATTCATCGCAAGATCTGCGTTCGACCATGTGTTTAATTATGGAACAACTGGGCTTAGTGGTTGAAGCTCACCATCATGAAGTAGCAACAGCAGGACAAAACGAGATTGCTTGTCGATTCAATACCTTGACAGCTAAAGCTGATGAAGTTCAAATCTACAAATATGTGGTCCATAATGTTGCACATGCCTATGGTAAAACAGCGACATTCATGCCAAAACCGATGTTTGGTGATAATGGTTCAGGCATGCATTGCCATCAATCGCTTGCTAAAGATGGTATCAACTTATTTGCGGGTGATAAATATGCAGGTCTTTCTGAACTAGCCCTATTCTATATCGGCGGTATTATCAAACATGCAAAAGCGATCAATGCGTTTACCAATCCAGCGACTAATTCTTACAAACGTTTAGTTCCTGGTTATGAAGCGCCAGTTATGTTAGCTTACTCAGCGCGTAACCGATCGGCGTCTATTCGTATTCCAGTTGTCTCTAGCCATAAAGCACGTCGTATTGAAGTCCGTTTCCCTGATCCAGTATGTAATCCATATTTAGGTTTCTCAGCGCAATTAATGGCTGGTCTTGATGGTATTATGAATAAAATTCATCCTGGTGAAGCAATGGACAAAAATCTTTATGATTTACCGCCAGAAGAATCTAAAGCCATTCCAACGGTTGCCGATTCATTAGAAGCAGCATTAGCTGCGCTTGATACAGATCGTGAATTTTTAACGCGTGGAAATGTTTTCACCAATGAAACCATAGATGCTTATATCGCCTTAAAACGTCAAGAAATTGACCGTGTACGTATGACACCACATCCAGTGGAATTTGAGTTATACTATAGCTGCTAATATCGATAAATCCTTGGTACCTTAAAATAAGGTGTCAAGGATCTTACCATTGAGGAAAGGAAGGAGATGATATTGAGCAAACAAATATCAAATGCTGACATTATCCTTAATTCAATTTTAACGCACATTATCATTCTTGATAAAGAGCTGCACATCTTATATGCCAATGCCGCTGCACAGCAATTGTTAACTCGTTGTTCTCGAAAATTTCAAGGTAGCTATTTTGTTGATCTTTTTGACTATCTGTCATTAGATGTTGAGTTAATGCAAGCAACCATTAATCAAGGACAAGGTTTTACCGATAATGAAGTCAATTTAGTGATTAATGAACAACTATTTATTGTATCACTCACTGCCCAGTCTATTAATCAAGCCAATATTTTGCTTGAAATGACACCCTTAGATAATCAAAAAAAATTGAGTCAGGAACAATTACAGCAAGCACAACAAATAGCAGCTAGAGACTTGGTCCGTGGTTTGGCACATGAAATCAAAAATCCTTTAAGTGGTCTTCGTGGTGCTGCTCAACTTTTAGCCCATGAATTGCCAAATCAACATCTAAAAGAATATACTCAAATTATTATTGAACAATCGGATCGCTTACGTCATTTAGTGGATAAATTATTGGGACCACAACAAGTAGCTCAGCAAAAAGTTGCCAATATACATCAAGCGATAGAAAACGTATACAAATTACTTACTTTTGAGAAAAATAATAATGTAAACATTATACGTGATTATGATCCTAGCTTACCTGAATTTCAACATGACGCAGATCAGATTGAACAAGTTATATTAAATATTTGTCGTAATGCGTTACAGGCCCTAGACGATTCAGGCGGAACCATCACCATTAAAACCCGTACCGCATTTCAAGTCACGTTAAAGGGAAAACGTTATCGCCTATGTGCTCAAATCGATATTGAGGATACAGGTACTGGCATTCCAGCTTCCTTACAAGATATTTTATTTTATCCAATGGTAAGTGGACGTGAGAGTGGATCGGGATTAGGTCTTTCTATCGCTAGACATTTAATTGATCAACATTATGGTAAAATTGAATTTAACAGTTGGCCCGGTCATACTGTGTTCACAATCTATTTGCCTATTCGGCAATGAGGTAAATAAATGTCGAAACATTATACGACTAAAGATAATTTGATAACCACATCCGCGCCCGAAAACAGTGATCAACATGCTAATCAAGTTTGGATTATTGATGATGATAGCTCAATACGCTGGGTACTTGAACGTGCATTAATGCGAGCGGGTTTTGCCTGTACTAGTTTTGCACAAGGTGCTGATTTATTACAAGCGCTGACATTTAAACAATCCAAACCAGCGGTATTAATTTCTGATATTCGTATGCCGAATATCGACGGTTTTAGCTTGCTAAAACAGATAAAACAGGATTCGCCGTCATTACCAGTGATCATTATGACCGCACATTCAGATTTAGACGCCGCAGTTAGTGCGTATCAAAAAGGTGCTTTTGATTATATCCCTAAACCCTTTGATATTGATGAAATGATTGATTTAGTTAAACGAGCAATTCAACATCACGAACAGCAAAAAACCATACAAACCACCAATACGACTCCCCATTCTGGTATTATCGGTGAAGCGGCTGCAATGCAAGAGGTTTTTCGTATTATTGGACGACTATCAAAATCCTCAATTAACGTTTTAATTAATGGCGAATCAGGTACAGGTAAAGAATTAGTCGCGAAAGCACTCCACCAGCACAGCCCGCGCACCAAGGGACCATTTATTGCCTTGAATATGGCCGCGATCCCCAAAGATTTAATTGAGTCTGAACTATTTGGGCATGAAAAAGGCGCATTCACTGGCGCGAATCAAGTAAGACAAGGCCGCTTTGAACAGGCGAATAACGGCACATTATTTTTGGATGAAATAGGCGATATGCCATTAGATGTACAAACTCGCTTATTACGTGTATTAGCCGATGGACAATTTTATCGCGTAGGCGGACACTCGCCGATTAAAGTCAATGTTAGAATCATTGCTGCCACGCACCAAAATCTAGAAAACCGTGTTAAGCAAGACCATTTTCGTGAAGATCTGTTCCATCGCTTAAATGTCATTAGAATTGTTCTACCGCCACTACGCGAACGAGCAGAAGATATTCCAAGTTTAGCCGTCCATTTTTTACAGACAACGGCCACGGAACTTGGGGTTGAGCCGAAGGTATTTAGCCAAGAGGCGCTCGCCTTATTATGTGACTTTTCATGGCCGGGTAATGTACGTCAATTAGAAAATAGTTGCCGTTATGCGACTGTTATGTCGGCCAGTCAACAGATCCAAGTCCAAGATCTTCCTGCTGAAATCTATCAATCAAAACCGAAGAGTGAACATCACCCAGAAGCCGTCGTTTCATCAAAGCCATTAAGCTTGGAGACTAACCTAGTCAACCAAGAAAATATACCGCCTAAATGGCAAGATTTATTAAAATTAGCCACAGAACAAGCGTTAGGTGATGGTGATAAGAATATTTTATCAACGGTGGTCAATGATGTAGAACGCATTCTTATTGAGTGTGCCCTGAACTTTACCCATGGACATAAACAGGAAGCAGCAAAATTATTGGGGTGGGGGCGTAATACACTAACGCGCAAACTTAAAGAGCAACAAAAGAATCCTTCCTCCGAATAAAATAAAGGTGCAATAAAGGTGTTAGTTAATAGCATCTTTATTTCGCCATCACCTCTTGTTATATATGAGTTACAAGTCTTTTAACCATTACGACGGCTTAAATCAAGCCACAGTTCAGTATTACTTATGCGCATTGTCATCAATTTAATCATTTATTACCACGGTAAAACATCAAAAATCCCCTCATTTTCTCAGCTGAATTCATCATAAATAATTTAATTTCAAATAGTTTGTAAAAATAGCAACAATAAATAAAAATTTTGTTATATAACTAGACAGGGGAGCTAAATAGTTGGATGATATTTGAACAATATCTCATCATTGTTAATCACCGTAATCAATAAAAAGGCGATTTAATAAAAAGGCAATCAAGTTTTAAGGAGAAAAACGATGGCTAAAGTTGCAACTAAAGCAAAAAGTTCTACAACAGGAAGTACCGCGAAAAGCGCCACTATGACTCACGCAAAAACATTACAAAAGGCACCACTTAACTTTTCAACTGATTTAACCCCTGAAGCAACTAAAGATATTTCAGGTGTACTTAATTCTATCTTAGCCGATGTATTTGCCCTGTACTTAAAAACTAAAAATTTTCATTGGCATTTAAGTGGTCCCCATTTTAGAGATTACCATTTAATGTTTGATGAGCATGCTGAGCAAATTTTTAATATGGTTGACGGCATTGCCGAACGTGTACGTAAAGTTGGCGGGACGACTATCCGCTCTATTCATCATATTGCACAGCTACAAACCCTAACTGACAATAATGCAGATTATGTTGAGCCTTCTGATATGGTAGCGGAACTGTGCCAAGATAATATTACGTTATTAAAACGATTACGTGCGGCGCATGATACGTGCGATGAGCATAATGATAGTGCTACCGCCAGCTTAATTGAAGAGTGGATTGACGAAACAGAACGTCGTTCTTGGTTCTTATTTGAAACAGGACGTAAACCAGATTCTAGTGGACGTTAATTATTAATCTCTATCGCGATAAAAAGGTAACAAAGGTTACCTTTTTATCTTTTTGTTCTACCCTAAATGGTATGTATGGGAGTAACAACATGAAAAAAAATATTGCAGTGCTGGTTGGCAGTCTTAGAAAAGCGTCATATAACCTTAAAGTAGCAAAAGTATTACAGCAACTTGCGCCTGATGCCTTAAACTTAACTATTATTGAGATTGGTGATCTACCGCTATATAATGAAGATATTGATGGCGATAATCCGCCTGCTGCTTATCGTCGTTTTCGTCAGCAAATCGCCGATTCTGCTGGGGTTATTATTGTTTCACCGGAATACAATCGTTCCTTACCTGCGACCATTAAAAATGCCCTCGATGTTGGGTCACGTCCTTATGGTAAAAGTGTCTGGAGTAAAAAACCTGTTGCGACGATTACGGTCTCTCAAGGCGCAGTTGGCGGCTTTGGTGCCAATCAACATATTCGACAAACCTATGTTTTTCTCGATATGCAGCCGTTACAACAACCCGAAGCCTACTTGGGTAATATAGCCAGTTCATTTGATGAAAATGGGCATATTTCTGAAAAAACGAAGCAATTTTTACAGCATATTATCGATGCTTATGCGGAATTAGTAGCTAAATTTAGCTAAGTTGTTTAATAGCTAAGAATCCAACCAAATCTAGTTGAATTCTTAGCTATGATTTTACCCATGAGTTGACGCGTTTATATCCATTCTTTTAGCTAACTGTTTTTGACAACGTTTTATTTCTTAATAAATTTAACATTTCTACCATCAGAGAGAAGAACAACGCAAAATAGAGGTAACCTTTTGGCACTGCAATATGTAAACTTTCTGTTGTTAAAACCATCCCAACTAAAATTAAAAAACATAATGCCAACATTTTTATCGTTGGATGATTTTCAACAAAATCACCAATGGGCTTAGCAGCAAACATCATTAATAATACAGAGATAATAACGGCGGCGATCATAATCAATAAATGTCCAGATAAGCCCACAGCGGTAATCACTGAATCCAAGCTAAAAACAATATCAATGAGCATAATTTCAATAATAGCGTGCCATAATGAGATAGATTTCTTTTGCTGCTCACTCTCATCTTTGACATTAAACATTTGTTTAACTTCACGTATTCCTTTCCAAATAAGAAATAGCCCCCCAAGAAACAATACTAAATCACGCATCGATACTGCGAGTAGTAACGTAGAGGCTGGGTGAGTTAAGGATAAAGCATCGGGTGATAATAGACTTAATTTATCGGTATAAATATAAAATAAGGGATGTTGTAATCGAACGATCGACGCTAACGAGGTTAATAATGCGATCCGCATTAGCATTGCGCCACCAAGTCCTAATTTACGCGCCATATTTTGTTGGTGCTTAGGAACTTTAGCCACGATTAAAGATAAAAATATGATATTATCAATTCCTAGAATTATTTCGAGGATAATCAACGTAATTAACGCCAACCAAGCGTTAGGATCGGATAACCATTCAAGCATAATATTACATCCCTTCAATATAACAATATAAATCATGTCTATTATACGAATGGATCATCACATTTACCTATATATAATTGACTCTATAGATTAGAAAGACTCAGGATAGATAAAAAGATAGTGAACATTTTACCACCTAAAACAGAACAACAACTGCTTGCTAGAGCTAATCATATCGCTGGTTATACACTGGCAGAGATCGCTAATTGCTTAAATATTCGTGTTCCTAATGATTTAAAACGTGATAAAGGTTGGGTTGGACTATTATTAGAAACGTATCTTGGCGCTAAAGCGGGCAGTAAGCCCGAACAAGATTTTGCAGACTTAGGTATTGAACTAAAGACGATTCCAGTTAATGAACACGGTTATCCGCTAGAAACCACCTTTGTCTGTATTGCGCCATTAGTTTCTAATTATGGGATTACTTGGCAAACTAGTCATGTACGTTATAAATTACAAAAAGTATTATGGATCCCCGTTGAAGGATCGAGAACCATCGCCCTAGCTAAAAGAAGGGTAGGCGTGCCTATTCTATGGACGCCGACTTATGAAGAAGATCATCAACTTGAACAAGACTGGTGTGAATTAATGGATATGATTGCCTTAGGACAAATTGAAAAATTGACGGCTAGACAAGGTATATACCTACAAATACGCCCAAAAGCCGCCAATGGAAAAGCATTGACCGAGGCGATCGACGAACATGGCAACCTCATTTTAACACGGCCACGTGGTTTTTATCTTAAAAAAGAATTTACGGCACAAATATTGCGTCGTCATCTTTTACACTTAACCTCTAACGCCAATCGGTAATATCTAAGATCAAAATTTTCGAATTACGTTGATAATTGTACAGCACTTTCTTCTTCATCGGTAAATCATCAATATTAGCAGGGACAAAACCGCGCTCCTGAAACCAATGGATACTGCGAGTAGTTAAGACAAATAGTTGCTCAAGTCCCAATTTCTTGGCTTGTGAAATGATCTTTTGCAATAGTATATCTCCACGTGAAGAACGACGATAATTAGGATGAATGGCAACGCAAGCCATTTCGCCCATTCGTTCTTCGTTAAAAGGATAGAGTGCCGCGCAACCAATGGTCATATTATCCCGTTCAATCACGATAAATTGAGCTATTTCTATTTCCAACTGTTCGCGTGAACGTCGGACTAAAATACCTTGCTGCTCCATGGGACGAATCAATGCCAAAATGCCCCCAATGTCATCAATGGTTGCGGATCTAAACTGTTCTGAGTGTGCCATTGCCACTTGCGTCCCGATACCGTCACGGGAAAAAAGCTCCTGCAATAAGGAACCATCAATTTGGTAGCTAATTAAATGACAACGTTTAACACCATGTTGACATACTTCCGCTGCCGCATGTAAAAAACGGGCTTCACTCGATAACGGTAGATTATGGGCTAGTTTATAATTAATATATTGTTGCGCATCACTAGGATAAAGATCGGTGATCACATGCCCCGCTTCATCCAATGCCCCTTGTTCCGCACAAAAACTAATTAATTTGTCAGCCTTAAGTTGAATTGCTACTTCCGCAGCAATATCTTCCGAACAAAGATTAAAATTTTCGCCAGTTACGGATGCGGCAATCGGCCCTAATAACACAATAGCACGTTGTGCCAATTGTTCTCGCATTGCCTGAACATTAACTCGTCGCACTTTACCGGTATGGCAATAATCAATCCCTTCATCCACCCCTAATGGTTGTCCAATAATAAAGTTACCGCTAACTACATTTAAATGAGCACCTTGTAATGGGGTATTATTTAAACACATGGATAAACGAGCCGTAATATCCAACTGTAATAATCCCGCAACTTGTTTTACTACGGTCAAGGTAGATTGATTACTAATACGAATATTTTTATGATAAACAGGAGAAATATGGTTGGCTTTTAACGCTTCATCGATCTGATTTCTAGCGCCATAAACGATAACTAATTGAATACCTAAACTATGTAACAGTCCAATATCATTAATAATATTTGCATAATTATGACTATTAATGGTCGTTCCTGTTAACAAAATCACAAATGTTTTACCATGATGTGAATTAATGTATGGAACGGAATGTCTCAAGCTCTCGACTAATTCTGTGGTTCGTACTTTCATTATCACACCCAAAGAATAAATATTCATTATTATTGTATTTTTATTCATTTATTAAGGAATGGCAAGTGATTTATACATAATCGATTCATTTTTTACATAGTATAGTGTCGTGCTTAAGATACGCATAAGCTTTGATTATTAGCAAAAACTATAATAAGCAATATAACTAAGTATTTAAACTATATAAATAAGCCGCTAATCATTAAAAAAGAGAGGTGTTATTTCAAGTAAATGACACCTCTCTCCAATTCTATTTCTATAATATCAAAAGCGAATAACTATCACTCAGGTATTGATTAATACTACTTATTTTTTGTTGGACGTTGCCAGCCCTGAATATGGCGTTGTTTAATTCGGCTCAGTACTAGCTCATTTTCGGCAATATTTTTGGTTACTGTGGTACCCGCACCAATCGTAGCGCCTTTAGCGACCGTCACCGGTGCCACTAATTGTGTATCTGAGCCAACAAATACATCATTTTCAATAATGGTTTTAAATTTATTCGCACCATCATAATTACACGTAATGGTCCCAGCACCAATATTCACATTATCGCCAATATCGCTATCCCCTAAATAAGATAAATGTCCCGCTTTCGAGCCCCGTCCTAATTTGGTCTGTTTTAACTCAACAAAATTACCGACATGGGCATTTTCGGCTAATTCAGCACCAGGACGCAAACGAGCAAATGGACCAACCGTACAACCTTTACCTAAATGGGCATTTTCAACAACCGTATAAGGGCTAATCACACAACCATCATCAATAACACAATCTTTCAAAATACAGCCGCTGCCGATAATCACTTGATTACCTAATTTAACCTGACCCTCAATAATAACGTTGGTATCAATACTCACATCTTTACCATGCTCCAATTGACCACGTAAATCGAAACGAGCGGGATCATGTAAAGTGACGCCAGCTAATAATAACTGTTGTGCTTGATGTTGCTGATATAAACGTTCAAGTGTCGCTAATTGTAATCGATTATTGACGCCTTCCGCTTCAAAGGCGGCTAAAGGATGACTTGCTGCTACCTTAAATCCATCTGCATGAGCCATACCAATAATATCAGTAAGATAATACTCATTCTGCGCATTATGATTGCTTAAACGCGCCAACCACGCTTTTAACTGTTTACCAGGAACTAACATAATGCCTGTATTCACTTCATCAATTAATTGTTGGGCTTCACTCGCATCTTTTTGTTCGACGATACCAATAATATCCCCATTTTGACGAACAATACGCCCATAACCCGTCGGATCGGCTAATTTAACGGTTAATAATGCCAAACCTTGCTCAGGTTTACTGGCGATTAACTGGGTTAACGTTCGGCTAGAAATCAATGGTGTATCGGCATATAAGATTAAAACATCTTCATCATCTTGTAAGTAAGGAACGGTTTGTAACACGGCATGACCTGTACCTAACTGCTGCTCTTGTAACACTAACTGAACCGATTGACCTGCTAAGGCCTGTTCAAGTTGTTGTTTACCATGACCATAAATGACATAAATATTATCGACAGATAAAGTTGAAACGGTATCAATCACATGTTGGATTAACGTCTTACCGCCTAATTGATGTAATACTTTCGGTAAATGCGAATACATACGAGTTCCTTTACCGGCAGCGAGGATAACGACACTTAATTTTGACATAAGTAAACCTGAATAATGTTAAGGATAAAGTTAGAGGCTATAATCAAACATAGCCACAGAAACCATACTCAAACATTGATTATAAGCCAAATAGAATAAAAATAGGATGATCTATTTAAAAACACTTTCATAACCCTATCCTTATTATTAGAAAACATAACAATCCCCTATTTTTGCTTAGGCAATGCTTTGTTATTGAAACATTTCCCCTTTGCTCGCATAATTATATAACTCACTTTTTAGCTTAAGGCGAGTTCCAGACTAAAATAGTGTTAGATATTTATCAATGAGAGGATAATTAATGGACTATTACGTTGGTTGCGAACAGCATCAAATAAATCAATATGATATAAACCCAATGTAAACAATTAATATAGCTAATCCAAACAGACAATACACACCAAATAGTCATTGAGAATAACCCTTATCGTTACTATAATTATGCTCAATTAGAAAGAGAAGCGGACTAAAGTTAGGAAATCAATATGACAATGTTACAAAACGATCGTTATTTGCGCGCGTTGCGCTGTCAAATAGTGGATCGCACACCGATTTGGATGATGAGACAAGCCGGACGTTATTTACCAGAATATCGTGCACTACGTGCTCAAGCGGGCAGTTTTATGAATCTATGCCAACATCCAGAACTTACTTGTGAAGTAACATTACAGCCATTACGCCGTTTCCCTTTAGATGCAGCAATTATTTTTTCCGATATATTGACCATTCCCGATGCGATGGGATTAGGATTGACCTTTACCGCAGGCGAAGGCCCCCATTTTGCGCGACCTATCACTTCAGCGCGCGATATTCAAGCGTTGCCTATTCCAGACCCTGAGCTTGAGCTAACTTATGTCATGGATGCAATACGGACGACACGTCGAGCATTACAAGGACAAGTGCCATTAATTGGTTTTTCGGGTAGCCCTTGGACACTCGCAACGTATATGATCGAAGGTGGCAGTAGTAAAACCTTTAGCAAAATCAAAAAGTTAATGTACGCAGAACCAGCGCAATTACATCAATTGTTAGCTAAATTAGCACAAAGTGTCACCCTCTATCTGAATGCCCAAATTCAAGCGGGTGCACAATCTATTATGATATTTGATACGTGGGGCGGTTTACTTAGTCATGAAAGTTATCGTCAATTTTCATTAGCTTATATGCAACAAATTATTGATGGTTTAACGCGTGGTAACCCAGACTCAACACAAATTACTGACTATACGCCAGTCACGCTCTTTACTAAAGGTGGCGGATTATGGTTACCGCAGCTAGCAGCAACAGGTTGTGATGCGATTGGTGTTGATTGGACGGTCGATTTAACTCAGGCACGAGCCACGTTAGCGCAAGTAGATAAACCAATCGCATTACAAGGTAATTTAGATCCGGCGGTCCTATATGCCACGCCTGATGTCATTGACCAGCAGGTAGATAAGGTATTAGCTGAATATGGTTACGGAAGTGGTCATGTATTTAATCTTGGACACGGAATTATGCAAGATGCTCCGATTGAGCATGTCAAACATCTTGTTGATACGGTTCAACAAAAGTCAAAAAGGTATCATCAATCATGATCAAAAACCCAATTCAACTCAGATTAGAAAAACTCAGCAACTGGCAACATCATACCTTTATGGCATGTCTTTGCGAACGGATGTACCCTAATTATGCGTTTTTCTGTCAACAAACCCAATTTGGTGATGCGGCTAAATATAAACAATTACTTGATTTAGTTTGGGAAACATTATCTGTCAAAAGCGCTAAAATCAATTTTGAGAGTCAACTCGATAAGCTAGAATCTATTATTCCTGAAATTGAGCAATATGATTGCTATAGCGTCTATCCCGCGGTTGATGCTTGTCGTGCATTAGGGGAATTATTACATGCACAACTCACCACCGATACAGCGGAACATGCGGTTAAAGTCAGCAATATATCGTTAACGACTATCGCAACGTTGGAAATGTCACAAGCCCAACAGCCAATGAGTGAAGAAACGTTAAAATCTTTACCAATGATTATTGATGAATTAGACCTACATTGGCAAATTTATCGACTATTAAAATCCGTGCCTGAGCCTGATATTGGCCTTATTAAAGGGTTAAGACAAGAAATACGCGACGCAAAAACCAGTAATATAGGTGTTTTTTTGGACTATTAAATAAATTAATACACTTTATTTTTCTATTTTACTTAAATTTTACTTTAATCTTGATCAAATATAGTCTACATTTATAAGCCTTAAAGGCGGTTCTCGGGAGGGGTAAGTGACTAATATCGCTTAGCTTTCCGGTTTTAATATTTAATACTTACTGTAAGGATAGATCAAATGAACAAGACTGAACTTGTAGATGCGATTGCAAGCAAAGCAGATATTACAAAAGTGGCAGCTAAAACAGCATTGGAAGCGACCTTAGCCGCGATAACTGAATCTCTACAAAAAGGTGAATCAGTACAATTAGTCGGTTTTGGTACTTTCAAAGTTAATGACCGTAAAGCGCGTACTGGTCGTAACCCGAAAACAGGTAAAGAGATCAAAATTGAAGCAACCAAAGTACCCGCATTCGTAGCAGGTAAAGGTTTAAAAGATTCTATTAAATAATTGAATTTTCTATTAAAAATATAAGACCCTGTATTAACAGGGTTTTATATTTTTTACTATTCACCAATCACATCACGATTTAAATCGTACATCAACAAAACTTATCCTCGCTCTGTATGACGACATCTCATTAGCTTGATAAACGTTGTAACGCGTTATGCTGCCAATAAAAGGTTTAATAACACCAACTCCATTACTTATATTAACTCAACGTAATGAGACCATAGCTAGGCTACCAATAGCACAATCACTATAAAACATACATTACTCTTTTAGTTGTTGTGCTTGTTTACGCGCTCTAGCACGTGCAATAGCATCAGCAACACTACGTTTCCGTTCATCAAGGGAAGCACTAGGTGACGTTGACACGGGTGCTGGGCTAAAAATATTCACCACATGATGAGCTTGTTGGCGTAACGTTTTACGTTCTGATAATCGGATTTCCTCAATTAACGGCAACGGATCCCCGCGGGTTGCTAAAGTAATACAATTGGTTGGACAAGCTTGCATACAATCACCACAGCTAGTACATAGCGCGGGTAAGACGGTATGCAACACCTTTTTCGCCCCAACAATCGCATCAGTTGGACAAACTCGAACACATTTACTACAACCAATACAGTTGTATTCATCAATTAAGGCTTTTAATACTAAATCTGACATTAACTTAATCCAATAATATTTCCATCCGCATCAATATCAATATGACGGTATGCCGGTAATGTTCCTAATCCTGGCATCGTCATCACATTACCCGCATAAACGCGAATAAAGCCAGCACCTGCTGAAACCTGTAAATGAGTGATATCAATATCAAAATTGGTGGGTACATTTTTAAGATTCGCATCGGCGCTAATGGACATCGGCGTTTTTACCATACAAAGAGGCAAATGATCGAGCTTTATCTTGGCAAGCGCTTCTATATCTTTTAACGCTTGCTCCGATAATACCGCTTGGTTTGCACCATATTTTTTTGCCATCACTTGAATTTTATCCATCAATGGCATGTCATTAGTATAAGGTAATACAACTTGACTTGGTTGTTGGCAAGCATTAACAACATGCTCAGCCAAGGCTTGAGTGCCTTCTCCGCCTTTAGCAAAAGCCTCACTGACTTCACAAGCAAACGCGCCATTTTCCAACGCATACTGCTTAACAAAATCTAATTCGTCTTGATGATCATAAGGAAAGCGATTAATCGCAACAATCACAGGCAAGCCATAACTTTTAGCATTCTGGATATGCCAACCCAAATTAGCACTACCAATCGCTAATAAAGGTAAATTTGATTCCGTGACCTCTTTTGGTAAAGGTTGCCCCGGCTTAATATTAAATTTACCACTATTGGATTTTAAACTACGCACCGTTGCCACTAATACTACGCAAGAAGGGGCTACACCAGTTTGTCGATATTTAATGTTAAAGAATTTTTCCATGCCCATATCAGAACCAAAACCGGCCTCGGTAACCACATAATCTGCTACCTGTAGACCAACGACATCAGCGATAACCGATGAATTACCGTGCGCAATATTTGCAAAAGGTCCAGCATGAATTAATACCGGAGTATGCTCAGCAGTCTGCATTAAATTTGGATTGATAGCTTCTTTTAATAATACGGTCATTGCCCCAGCAACTTGCAAGTGTTCAGCGGTAATAGGCTCACCGTGGGTATTATAAGCAAGAATAATGCGACCAATACGTTGACGCATATCTTGTAAATCTGTGGCCAAAGCTAAAATAGCCATTAACTCCGAAGCCGCGGAGATTTCAAAACCATCTTCACGTTCAACACCATTAACACCGCCACCTAAACCGACGGTAATTCGACGTAGTGCGCGATCGTTATGATCAAGGACCCGTTTCCAGACAATACGCTGTTTATCGATATCTAAACGTGGTAAACCCGTCTGCTCAGTAAATTTATCACCTAACTGTTGTTCGTGATATAAACGCGCATCCAACGCTGCCGACGCCAGATCATGGGCGGCGGTAATGGCATGAATATCCCCTGTTAAATGTAAATTCAGTTTTTCCATCGGTAACACTTCCGCTTTACCGCCACCAGCCGCCCCGCCTTTCACCCCAAATACAGGACCAAGGCTAGGTTGACGAATACAAGCGATAGCAGAGTGACCCATATAGTTAAGACCTTGGCTTAACCCGATGGTCGTCACCGTTTTGCCTTCACCTAAGGGGGTTGGCGTAATCGCAGAGACTAACACTAACTTACCCTTTGGCGTTCCTTTTTTGATTAGGTTAAGATCAATCTTTGCAACGTCTTGTCCATAATTGATCACACATTTTGGATCGATCCCACATTGCTTGGCAATTTCTGTGATTGGTCGTAATGGTATGGCGTGAGTAGACATAATAGACACTCCTAAAATCGAATATAGATTATTATTTATAAAAAGCATAGTTACACTGGCAACTGATTAATATAACACAAAACGCATGGGTTATCTGTTATTATAAAACAGATCTAAAACCAACATATAAAGGCGGTAAAATGAATTTATTTTTTGAATATTTACTTTTCTTAGCAAAAAGCCTCACTATTCTTATGGCACTATTGGTACTACTGATATTTATTTTTAGTCAACGCAAAAAAGCGCCCGCAGGCGGTTTAGTTATTGAAGACTTAAGTGATAACTACAAAAAAATCAAAGAAACCATGTTATCTCACTCCATGGAGCAAGAACAGGCGAAAGCGTGGCAAAAAGCTGAACAAAAACGAGAAAAATTAGCTCGCAAACAGGCTAAACAGCAGCGTAAACAAAATAAAAAATCGGCAGAAACCGCAGAGGATAGCCAACCAGACAGCGCCAATGAAAAAGCAAAATTATATGTCCTTGCTTTTAATGGCAGTGTTGATGCGCATGAAGTTGAGGATTTACGACACGAAGTCACCGCGGTTCTCTCGATTATTCAGCCACAAGATAAAGTGTTGATCAAACTCGAAAGCCCAGGCGGTGTCGTACACGGTTATGGATTAGCTGCCTCACAGTTAATGCGCTTTAGACAACGCAATATAGCGTTTACAGCGGTCGTGGATAAAGTGGCAGCGAGCGGCGG
>NZ_AWGA01000069.1 GCF_000471645.3 Candidatus Schmidhempelia bombi str. Bimp
CGCCAATAAAATTATTGCCGCCCCTTTTGCCATTATTGGCTCGATTGGCGTCGTGGCGCAAATGCCTAATTTTCACCGGTTGTTAAAGAAAAATGATATTGATATTGAATTAGAAACGGCGGGGGAATACAAACGCACACTCACGATGTTTGGTGAAAACACCCCAGAAGGGCGACAAAAATTCAAACAGGAATTAGAAGAAGTTCATCATCTATTTAAGGACTTTGTTAAGCAAAATCGCCCTAATTTAGATATTGAACACGTCGCAACAGGTGAACATTGGTTTGCTACTCAAGCCAAAGACAAGGGGCTAGTCGATGAAATTGGGACCAGTGATGATATTATTCTCGCCCATATTCATGACTATAAAATCCTCTCAGTCACCTATCGACGCCATAAAAAATGGACAGATCGCTTATCTAAGCGCATCGTACAAGGAGTCGAACGGCTATTTTATCGCTCACAACTACTGAAATAGCACTAAAAAATTAAAGGGGGATGTGCTTAAACATGCCCCCTTTGGGGTTAATTATGAAAAATTAAATGACTCTCTTTTGATGACTAAAACATCGCCATGCTAAACCTGAATTGATGGATTGATTGCGTTATCAGACACACACTTTACATAATATTATCAATACCAACACTATAAAGTCAGTTCTTATAATAAAAAATTTAGTTTTGTCTGATTCAATGAGATAGGACAATCACTAGCTTATCAAAAAACATAAAAATCAGTCTTTGATAATTTTTATATCGCTAGCCACTTAATTTTTATCATCCACATCAGCTTGATACTCGCTTACCAAGCTCGGGTTGAGTCCAAATTTGCCTAAAATCACAAATTAAATACGCTAAACACTTACACCTATACTAAAAACATTAATGTTAACTAAATAATTTTTATACATCAAATAAATTAATTTTTTAACTAACCAAAACAAAGTTGAGAAAAATAATTATTTTTTTGATTTTATTAAAAAAATTATTTTTAAGTTATTACTTATATGTCTCTATTTTACTAATCCATCCTGACTGCATTAAAAATAACGTAAAAATAAAAAAAGTTAAATTAAAAAAATGTAATGGAAATGTAAATATTTTATCATTAGAATAGTCCGCCTTTTCAAAAGACGGTAAATAAATAATGAATATAAAAAAAATCCGCCCTTTTTTACTTATGGTAGCGAGCAGCTTATTAGGCATCACTACAACATACGCCAATACGAGGGTTGAGGTATCCCAGAAGCTTAATGATCAACAGCTACTTCACCAACAAGAGAGACAACGAGCACTTGAATCACAACTCACGTCCCCTGATAAAGCGGTGCGTTTATTGGATTCGCCCCTACCTCGTCAACAACTCGATTTTCCACATGAAGTGGTCTGCTTTGTGATTAAAAAAGTTATATTAACCGATAGAGAAGCAATACCATTAACCATACCCCTCTATACACTAGCTCGACAAGCTGAAGGGCGTTGCCTTGGCTCAGAAGGGGTTAATTTACTGATGAGTCAATTACAAAATCAGCTAATTAATTATGGTTACATCACAACACGTATCGTTGCTCCGCCACAAGACTTAACGACAGGTACACTCACCCTACATATTGCTAAAGGTATAGTCAGTGCCCTACGTTATAAACAGGGTAGCCATATCTACGCCAACTTAAAAAACGCTATGCCGGTTAACGTAGGTCAACTGCTTAACTTACGTGATATTGAGCAAGGACTGGAAAATTTACAGCGTTTACCAACCGTAAGCGCAGAAATGGAATTAATTCCAGGCGAAAATCCAGGAGAAAGCGATATTGTGATTACCCGCAGTCAAAGCAAATACTGGCGTGTTGGTGTTTCACTTGATGACTCTGGATCGCGCGGCACCGGACGCTATCAAGGCGGATTCACCCTCTATCTAGACAATCCATTTCAATTAAGCGATAGTTTTTACGTATCCGGTGGACGTGAACTTGATGGAGCTAGCGATCGTTATGGCACACAAAACTTCTTAATCCACTACTCTATTCCTATTGGTTACTGGCAATTTAGTACAACTGTCAGTGGTAATAAATACTACCAAACCGTAGCCGGTATCCCCGCTAATTATCAATATAGTGGACGTAGTCGCAATTTAAACTTTCAGCTCAGCCGAGTACTACACCGCAACGAAAGCCAAAAAACCACCTTAACTTATGGGGTAACACTACGTCGTTCACACAACTACATTGATGACAGTGAAATTGATATTCAACAACGAAAAACAACCAGTTGGCAGCTAGGCTTACAACATCGTCACTACTTGGGGCAAAATACCTTAGATTTAGGTATTCAATATCAAAAAGGCGTACGTTGGTTTGGGGCATTAGCTGCGCCAGAAGAATTTATTAATGAAGCCACCGCCCTATCAGAACTATTCCGTTATAACGTAAGCGTAAACGTCCCATTCTCGATCCAAGACAAATCCTTACGCTATAACGTTGACTTACAAGGACAACACACACGCCGCGGTAATCTTACCCCACAAGAACGTTTCGCCATTGGTGGACGTTGGAGTGTCCGCGGATTTGATGGTGAATTAACGCTGGCAGCGGATCGTGGTTTCTATGTTCGCCAAGAAGTGGCATTAACCATGGATCCACATCGAGAAACCTATTTAGGTCTCGATTACGGTCAAGTCTATGGATCAGCCTCAGAATTACTACTGGGCCATCATCTAAGCGGGGCAGCACTGGGGGTGCGCGGTTCATTACTGGGCGTCAACTATGATGCCTTTGCTGCCATACCCATTTATAAACCCGACTTGCTTAAAACCGATAGGGTTACATTTGGATTTAATCTTAACTGGAGTTATTAACACGCTAACCAACATCATCAAGGCGAGCCAATACCTTACTCGCCTTAAATAGAAAATGGTACCGATAATAGCACACTAAAAACTGTTAAATACGTATTAATATCAACCTATTAATACCAAACAATAACCAATAACAATTTTAATACAAAGCCATGGCGATCGACATCAATACCAACAGCCATGGCAAATAGCACATAGCGTGCACACATAAAAGGATAACAACAATGAACAAACACTTTTATCGCGTTATTTTTAGCCGAGTCAGGGGCATGTTACTGGTCGTCGCCGAAATAGCTGGCGGACACTCAAGGAGTGGTGGTGGCCGTGCCAAACGTGCCACATCTGCGGTCAGTCAACTGGTTAACGTGCACCCCTGCTGGTGGCAAGTCGTGACGGCGCTAGGGCTAGTTAGTATCCTACTGCCAGCCCAAGCCACCACTATCCGCGTTGATAGCAACGCCACACAGCAACAACGACCAACGGTCATAGAATCGGCCAATGGCAGCGTACAAGTCAATATTCAGACCCCGAACGGGCGCGGCTTATCACACAATAAATACCGCCAATTTGACGTCTCCAACAAAGGGGTCATTTTAAATAATAGCCACCAATCCTCATTAACTGAACAAGCGGGCTATATCAAGGGCAACGAATTTTTAGCAAAAACCGGCGGGGCAAAAATCATCCTCAACGAAGTAAACAGCCGTGACCCAAGTAAGCTCAAAGGTTATATAGAAGTTGCAGGACAAAAGGCACAAGTCGTGATAGCCAATGCGGCCGGAATCAGCTGTGATGGTTGCGGGTTTATTAATGCTGGACGCGCGACCCTCACCACAGGGGAGCCTATAATCAAAAATGGTCAATTAACTGGTTATCAAGTTCAGCAAGGTACCATTGCCATAGAAGGGCGTGGATTAGATAGTCGCCGCTCAGATTACACCGATATCATCGCCCGTACCGTAGCCGTCAATGCTGGGGTGCATGCGCAAGCCTTAACGGTTGTCACTGGACAAAATCAGGTTAGTCAAGACACCAAGCAAATTCAAGCCACGGCAAAAAACAACATGGATGAGCCACAAGTGGCGCTTGATGTTGCCGCGCTGGGCGGTATGTATGCGGGTAAAATTCGACTAATAGGCACCGAAGGTGGTGTTGGCGTACGCAACCAAGGGCAACTTGGGGCTAGCGCGGGCAGTATTGTGATTAGCAGCACAGGTAAAATTGAAAACCACGCCCAAATACAAGCCGCAGATAATATTGAACTAAACAGCCAGCAAACGGTCAGCAACCATAAACAAATATATGCTAAAGGAGCGCTATCGATTGATGCTAAACAGGCAATAACCAATCAGGGTACTATCGTTGCTGGACAGGACTTATCATTAAGTAGTCAACGGATCACCAACCAAAAGCAAGCCGTCATCGCCGCGGGAATCGATAACCAAGGCAAGCTAACCGACCAAGGTCAGATGAATATCACCGCGCAGACTGCGACCTTACAGGGACAACAATTAGCCGGTGGGCATTTAACTATCACCACTCAAGACCAATTAAACTTGGCTGGCAGTCAAACGCAAGCGGGACAACTAACGCTACAAAGTGGCGAATTAAATACTGATAAAGCGGTGATGAAGGTCAACGGCAACACCAGCATAACCAGTCAAGACTGGACACACCAACAAGCCAGCTTAACCAGTGATGGACAACTCACCATCAAGGCAGAGCAGATTAACCATCGAGATAGTACGCTGTTAGGCAATGGCGTAACGATAAAAGGCAAAGCATTATCTGGTGATGGCAAATTGCTATCAACAGGCGACATGGATATCGGCGTTAAAGAGAGCTTAACCAATCAAAGTGCTATTTTAGCCGAAGGAAAGCTAGCGATTCATACAGACAAGCACTTAATCAACAACCAACAAATCATTGGTAACCAAGGTGCAACGCTCACAGCGCAAACATTAACCAACCAAGCCGGCGCCGAAATCAACAGTGGCAACACCCAATTAACCATCGACACCCATATCACTAATCGGGGATTAATTGACGGTAATCAAGTTATCATCAACACCGATAGACTAGATAACCTTGGTACCGGTCGATTATATGGCGATGATATTCGGATAGGGGCACAGCAACTGAATAATCTGGCCGAAGGTGATAACGCCGCGGTTATTGCCGCCAGAGAGAGTCTAGCTCTGGGGGTTAAACAGCTCGACAACCGTGGTCACGCAGAGCTACGCAGCCTAGGTTGGCTACATATTGGCGGAAGACTAACCGAAAATCACCAAATTACAGGACGAGCGCAACAAATCAACAACCACTCAGCAAAAATAGAAGCGAGTGACGATATACTGCTACAAGTTGACGAATTAAACAACATCAACGACGACCTACAAACTGAGTTGGTCAAAATAGGGGAAGCAAAATTCCATAAATATAGTCATATAGGCTCGACAAAGCGCTACGATGTTAAAGAGGTGCGCATTAAGCCCGTGACAAATGGCAAGAATAACTACCTTGATTTAGTGACGCCAGACGGACGGGTTGCGCATGAATTTAACGAATACCAATACACCGAAAGCTACTACGAAACCCAAATTACCCACAGTGAACCGGGAGAGATTATCGCTGGTGGCAATCTCACTATCCAAGGCAATAACGTTGAAAACCACGACAGTAAACTGATTGCTGGTAAACGGGTAACGATAGAGGCGGCATTAAACAACGTATCAACGCAAGGCATACAAAAAACGGTAACGCAGGGTAAATATATCTATCACTACCGGAAAAAAAGTAAAGGTAAATCAGGGCGGAAAAGGTACTATCATGAAACGCGACAGCAAGGCTACCACCCTGCGGATATTATCACCGTTATCGACTTACAAGCGGGCAAAATTATTGAAAAAGCGCAGGTCACAGTGGGCGCAGCGCCAGATAAAAACAAGCCAACCCAGATAGGCAGCATTAGCACGGTCAAGCCCAATACCACTATACCGAGCAGCAGCCTACATCAAATCAACAAAAACCCAGACAGTCACCATCTGATTGAAACAGACCCGCGTTTTACGGACCGCAAAAAGTGGTTAGGCAGTGACTACCTATTAACCCAACTAAAACAAGACCCAAATAACGTACAAAAACGGTTAGGGGATGGCTACTACGAACAACAACTTATCCGAGAACAGATAACCGCCTTAACTGGACAGCGCAATCTACCGGGCTACCAAGGTGATATGGCGCAATACAAACAGCTGATGGACAACGCGGTCAATTTTGCTGAGCGCTACCCACTTAAGATAGGGGTCGCCTTAACAGCCGAGCAGATGCAAGCTCTCACCAACGACATCGTCTGGCTAGTGAGTGAAAAAGTGACACTGGCAGATGGCTCAGAGCACGAAGTACTGGTCCCGCAGCTATATCTGGTCAACCGCCCACAGGTGGCGAGTGGTGGCGCGTTAATTGCTGGACAAACGGTGACAATACACAGCGATAACGCTATCACCAATACTGGGGTTATCCACGCCAAGCAAGATATGGCGCTAGTAGGAGAGCACATCCTAAACAAAGGCACAATGCTAGCGGACAAGGTCTCCTTAGAGGCGATGGAATCGATAACCAACCATGGCACCGTGCAAGGCAAACAGCGCGTAGCATTAAATGCGGGTAAAGATATTGACCTAATCTCCAGCACCCGCACCCAACAAAACCACAGCACTGGACACAACCTGCACACCAACATCGAGCGAGTGGCGGCAATACAGAGCACGCAAGGGGATATCATCCTAACTGCCGGTCGTGATATTCACGCCAATGCTGCGCATATCGCCAGTCAAGGCGAACAAGGAAGCATAACCCTCAATGCGGGACAAAACCTCACATTAGGCACGGCAGCTATCCGCGACCAACAGCAAAATATTCTTGACAGCGACAACTACCGCAAGACCGATATCAGGCAACAGATAGGCAGTGAAATCAGTGCCAAAGGCAAGATTGAGCTAACGGCAGGGCAACAGCTAAGCAGTCAAGCGGCCACGATATCGACCGACAACCAACTGAACTTAAAGGCACAAGACATCACGCTCAGCAGTGCAGCAAACCGTGAGCAGTTATCGGCCAACAGCAAAATCACCAGTAAAGGCTTATTAAGCAAAAGCACCACCATCACCCACAATGAAGTGGACAACCAATGGCAGAGTGGCAGTTCGCTAGTAGGGGGAACCATCAACATACAGGCGGACAATAATCTTCAAGTCAGCGGTAGTCAGGTCGTAGGTCGACAAGACACCGTATTAAAGGCGGGGGGAGATATCACCATTGATGCAGCCAAAGAGCAATACTACAACGAGCAGTATAAACAGACTAAAAAATCGGGCTTAATGAGCAGTGGCGGAATAGGCTTTACCATCGGCAGTCTCAATGAACAGCAAAAGACCAAACAAAGCGACATCGAATACCTTGGGTCCACTATCGGCAGCAGCGAAGGTCGAGTGACGATAGAGAGTGGTAACACCACCACCGTGCGCGGCAGTGAAATCATTGCTAAGCAGGATATCAACCTCACCGCCAGTGAAGTCAACATACAATCCTTAGACAGCCGTAGCCACTATCAAGAACACTATGAACGAGAAAAAACCGGTCTAACTGTTGCCGTGACGGGCACAGTGGCGGAGCTTTACGAAGCGGCACAAGCGGTCAAACAGGCTAGGGAGCGGGGAAATCGAGACATAGCCGCCTTAACGGAGATTAAAGCGGGGCTAACGGGCATAAATGCCGCACTAGACGGAATGGGCAGTCTAGATGAGGTCAATGCGACCAACAGCAGTGCCTCCATCGGCGTTAGCGCGACGGTAGGGACCGAACGCACCGAACGTGAAATAAACGAAACCCACCATCAAGTGCACAGTGCAGGGGTATCGGCGGGCAACAACATCCACATCACCGCGACAGGCAACCAAACAGGGCAAGGTAATATCAAGGTCACCGGCAGCACCATTCAAGCGGGTAACGACATCGACTTAAAAGCCAACAACGACCTTCATCTTACTGGCGATGTCAACACCCAGCATCGAGACCGTGACGAACGGCAGACAAGTGCCGGTGTTGGGGTAGGCATAAGTATAGGTAAAGAGACCCACTTAGCGATAAAAGGCAATGCTAGCTTTAGCCGTGAACGAGAAAATCAAGATGGCTCTGCTTGGACAGAAAGTATCATCAAAGCGGACAACAACCTCACCATTGAAACGGGTCATGATATGACGGTCAAAGGCGGGCAGTTAAAAGGGGAACAAATTAAGGCCAATATTGGGCACGACCTCCACCTCGAATCGCTCCAAGACAGTGACAACTACGACTACGACAAACTAAAAGGGGCGGTAAGTGGCAGTTATGGCGTTGGCAGTGGCGGAATAAGTGGCGAGATAAACCTAGGCAAAACCGACATGCACAGCCAGTGGGCAAGTGTCACCGACCAATCGGGCATCTTTGCAGGAAAAGAAGGCTTTGATATCAAAGTAGGACACCACACCGACTTAACAGGCGCCGTCATCGCCTCAGAAGCCAAAGACAGCAGTAAAAACCGACTTAATACGGGCACTATTGGCTTTAGTGACATAGAAAACAAAGCGGATTATAAAGTCAACCACGACGCGATAAATGCCGGAACCAGCGGGGTAAGTGGCAGCCGTTACCACACTAGTGGACATGCCAACAGCACCACCAAATCAGCGGTTGAGCAAGGCGAGCTTATCATCAACAACACTGAAGGACAAAAACAAGACATCAACCAACTCAGCCGTGACACGGCCAATGCCCATCACACGCTAGACACCATCTTTGACAAAGACAAGCACCAAACCAACATTGACAAAACCGAGCTAATAACAGAAGTCGCCAAACAGGCGAAGCAAGTGGCGGATAAGGTAGGGCGAACGTATGCCCAACATCAAATCAAACAGCAAGGAGGACCAAGTCAAAAAGACCTAGAACAAGCTCGACAACAACTCCCTGCCGATGCCAGCGAACAACAAATTGCCCAAAAGGCGATGGACATCGCCATCAACCGCCAAAGCCAAACTGGCATGGGCAGCCAAGTCAACAAAGCGATAGATGCGGCCAGCTCAATTATCAGCGGCATAATCAGTGGCAATATAGCGGGCGGAATATCAGGGGCACTGGCACCAGAAATCGCGACCATCATCAAACAGCACACTGGACACCAAAACCCAGAAACGGGCGAATGGCAAACCGACGCGCTCACCAACACCGTTGCGCACGCAATACTTGGCGGCGTAATGGCACAGCTCCAAGGCAGCAATGCTCTAGCGGGAGCAACGGGGGCGGCGGTAGGTGAAAACGCGGCCGACATCATCAGCCACATCCTCTACCCAACCAAAGCGCTGCATGAACTATCGCCGGATGAAAAAGAGCAAGTCAGCGGCATAGCCAGTATTGCGGGTGCCATGACCGGCGCAATTGTTGGCGGCGGAGAAAGCATAGCCGATGCAGTCGCGGGCGGAATGGCGAGTAAAAATGCGGTGGAGAATAATTACTTGATTTTACGCATTGGTTGGCAATTAATTAAACCAAGTGAATTAGCCTCAGGTATGCTCCCTGTCACTCCCGAGTTTATCGCTTCTGCGATATTGGCAAAAAACGCGGGTATTGATATAGATAAAGCCAAAGAGTTTATAAATGGCTTAACACCAGAACAAATGATGGCGCTAAATAGCTTAGG
>NZ_AWGA01000070.1 GCF_000471645.3 Candidatus Schmidhempelia bombi str. Bimp
AGAAACTAATTTTTGTTTTGGTCGGGTAGTCGTGGATAAGATTGAACGTATCAAGGATACCATTAATGGCGTAGGGGGAGGACAGTGCGAGATGTCTATATTACTTATCATGTTGAAAATATTCCCGACTGGGTAAAAAATCCTCAGGTGTATAAGCGTTTTCGCTACTTTAAAGAGTTGACCACAGGCGAACCGATAAATGGGGGAATACATAGTTATAAAGTGTTAGGTAAAAATAGACTCGAAACACTTAGTAAAGTCAGTAGAATCTTTCAATGGGCTTCCGATTTTAAAAAAGAGATAGAAGAGTAAGTTTTGTTTAAGCCAGATTCTATTGGCAGGATTTGGCTTATCATTGTTTGGTATGTTCACACTTTTTAGTACCAAAAAGATAAGGAAATAGGTGTAATTCTAAAGATTCCCATGTTCTTTTTAGCGTACTCTCAGCTAACCCTTTACCACGTTTAACTTTAAACCAATCAGAAGCTATCTTTTTAAGGTAATAGTAATTTCGTCATGCTTGCGTTGTTCTTGTTCTGTTTTATGCTCTTGAGGATCTACACCTTGCTTAATTAATCCGCGTGCTTCGTCTCGTTGTTTTCTAGCTTGCTGTAGTGAAACCTCAGGATAACTACCGAAACTAATTAAAGCGCCTTTTTTGGCATACGGGCGCGTATACTTAAAACGCCAGATTTTAGAATTATTCGATTTAACCAAGAGATACATACCACCACCATCAAATAACGAATAATCTTTATCTCTTGGCTTGGCGGCTTTTATTTGGGTGTCTGTTAATGGATGTGTTTTTCTAGCCATAATTATTTTATAGCATATACCTAAAAAATTTGGTTGTAAATGTGCCTTACTGATAGTTAATAGGCAATAAAATAGACTTTAAGGCTTGTTGTTATTGGGTTTGGTGTGCTTTGATGGAATTTAAAGAATATTACAGAATATTGAATTGGTGGAGCTAACCGGGATCGAACCGGTGACCTCTTGCATGCCATGCAAGCGCTCTCCCAACTGAGCTATAGCCCCATATAAGGTGAATTGGGATAAAGTTTGGTAATGATATGAAACTAACTATGGTATGTCAATTATTTTGCTAAAAATAATCATCAAATTATTGGCCGCCGCTGTTTTGGCGACCAATTTGGTTGTTTTTTAGCGAATAATAGGATCTTGTTCTGCGCCTTCTGCTTCAATTTTAGGTGGCATGAAATGTTCACGATTAACACCTAATTTTAATGCCATGTAGGCCGCAACATAGATAGATGAAATAGTACCTAGTAAAATACCTATTGCTAATGTTTCAGAAAAACCTCTTAGCATGCTACCGCCCCAAATATATAAACACATCACAACAGCAAGGGTTGTTCCTGATGTCATTAAGGTACGACTTAATGTCTGTGTTAAGGATATATTCATTATATCGTAAGGAGATGCACGTCTAATTTTTCTGAAATTTTCACGGATTCTATCGAAAACGACGATCGTATCATTCAGAGAATAACCAATAACTGATAATAAAGCAGCAATGATGGTTAAGTCTAATTCTCGCTGAAATAAAGATAAATAGCCAACTGTAATAATAACATCATGAGCAAGTGCAACCACAGCACCTGTACCAAAACGCCATTCGAAACGAATCCCAATGTAAATAAGAATGCAGACCAGCGCAGCTAAGATAGCTAAAATCCCATCTTGTGCTAATTCAGCGCCTACCGTTGGACCTACGAATTCAACACGCTTTACTACTGATTGTTCATCAATGGATTGGTGCATTAAATTGGATAATTTGGTTCCGATATTATTACCTTCCGCACCTGAGATAGGCGGTAAACGAATAATAATATCATGACTACTCCCATAATATTGAACAATAGGATCATGGTAACCCGCTTGTTGTAATTTACTGCGAACCAAATCAAGCTCAACGGGTTTACTTAGTGTGATTTCTATCGACGTTCCGCCAGTGAAATCAAGTCCCAAGTTAAATCCTTTGACCAATACAATAATGATAGACGCCGCAACTAAAATCATAGAGATAATAAATGCGGGTTTGCCATATTTTAAGAAATCAAAAACACGTCGACCATGATTTAATTGTTCAACGGTTAATGGTTGTTGCTCATGCTGTGTTTCACTTAACTGTTTATTAGACACCATTGACTCCTAAATAGATATTTTATTCACTCGGCGTCCGCCATATATTAGATTCGCTAGCGCTCTGGTTCCAACAATAGACGTAAACATGGAGGTAATAACACCAATCGCTAAGGTAATCGCAAAGCCTTTAATCGATCCAGTTCCTACAGCATAAAGAATAACCGCTGTAATAAGTGTGGTAATGTTGGCATCAAAGATACTGTTCCATGCTCCACTATAACCTTCATTAATGGCTTGCTGAACACCGCGTCCATTGCTTAATTCTTCTTTAATGCGCTCATTAATCAATACGTTAGCATCAACAGCCATACCAACAGTAAGAACAATACCCGCAATGCCAGGCATACTTAATGTTGCGCCTGGTAATAGCGACATTATTCCAACAATTAAGATTAAATTAACAATTAAAGCTAAACTTGCAAATACACCAAATAGACGGTAGAACGCTAACATAAAGATAACAGAGATGGCAATTCCCCAGAAACAAGATTCAAGACCCTGAGTAATATTTTCTTGACCCATTGACGGTCCAACAGTACGTTCCTCGATAATTTGAATTGGCGCAATTAATGCACCTGCACGTAATAATAAGGATAACTGTTTGGCTTCTTCAACCGTTGAAATACCGGAAATTTGGAAACGATCACTAAATACATCTCGTATACGAGCAACGTTAATCACTTCTTCCGATTTTTCCAAAATGACATGACCATTTTCATCGCGTTTACCACTGTCTTTGTATTCAACAAATAACGTTGCCATCAACTTTTCTTTGTTGTTTTGGGTAAAATTAAACATGGTTTTACCACCAGCGTTATCTAACGCAATATCAACGAGTGGTTGTCCATACTCATTCATTCGGAATGTCGAATCAGTAATATGATCGCCAGTTAAAACAATACGTTTGTAAACAAGGACAGGGCGTCCATCACGTTCATATTTAATTTCTGAACCATACGGTGGGCGTACTTTACCAGATAAAATGCCGCTCATATCAATGGCTGATGATTCATTCACTTGACGAAATTCTAATGTTGCCGTTGCGCCTAAAATTTGTTTCGCCAATGCCGTATCTTGAATACCAGGAAGTTCTACCACAATACGATCAGCGCCTTGGCGTTGTACGATCGGTTCAGCAACGCCGAGTTGATTGACTCGATTACGTAAAATAGTTGTATTTTGCTGAACGGCATCCGTTTTAGCTTGTTGCAATCTTGCTTCACTAATATTAACGGTTAATGTGTTGTTAGTTTGTGAATCTATAACAAAATTTTGTAACGCATTTAAACGAGCAATAGCTGCATAACGAGAATTGTCGTCATTTAAACGAATAACAATCTGGTTTTTATCTATTTTTATTATCGATGCATAATTAATTTTGTTTTCTTTGAAATCCGCTTTTAAGCTTTCGACCGCTTGATCTAACAATTTATCTAAAGCGGTTGTCATATCAACTTCCATAAGAAAATGGACACCACCGCGAAGATCAAGACCTAATTTCATAGGTTCAGCACCAATCATTCTTAACCACACTGGTGTTGCTGGTGCTAAATTTAAGGCAACAATATAATCACTACTACTTAATGTTTTACTTAAAATATCTTTAACTTTAAGCTGGGTATCATTGTCTGCTACGCGAATAAGAATCGAATTATTTTCTAAAGTAATTGCGCGACTCTCTATACCATGCTCATCCAATGTTTCTTTAACTAAATCTTGAGTGGCGACATTAACTGCCGCACCCCGTAAACCTGAAATCTGAATGGCGGGATCTTCGCCATAAATATTAGGAAGCGCATAGACTAAGCCAACTAAAATAATAGCGACTAACATAATGTACTTCCATAAAGGATAACGATTTAACACAATATTTTCTCTTGTGAGGTTAATGATTTATAGTTATATCAATTATAAAGATTTTATTGTACCTTTTGGTAAAACGGCTGTAATAAAATCTCTTTTAATGATCACTTCAGTGGTATCGTTTAGCGCTATTGCGACATAACCATTTTCATTCACTTTAACCACACGACCAATTAAACCACCATTAGTTAGAACTTCATCGCCTTTAGCGATAGAGGACATTAAATCACGATGAGCTTTAGCCCGTTTTTGTTGTGGACGTAAAATCATGAAATAAAAAAACAGACCAAAGACGACCAATAAAATAGGAAAACCGAATTGGTCAGCGTTAGCAGCCATATCACCATTTGCATAAGCTTTAGAAATGAAGAAATCCATTAAAAACCTCTTGAATTTTATTATAAAAAAGATCCCATATGATACATGAAAAATGTAATTATAACATGGGTATTAATCATAATTTGTCGTAATATAGTTTATATCAACACACAAAATTTTTCATATTATTCCGATATAAGTATTATAGGTCAGTAAGTTTGATCGCTTATTGACCTATAAAAATTAAGAAATTAGACACCTTGCCGAACTAACTAACCTAAATAGTAACTCAGGATAGATGCCACAAAATAAAATTAATAGTGCAGAGAAGACGATAATAACATCATTAATCGTTATGGCTTTCCAATTAAATTCAGCTGAGTTAGTTTGCAGATTAGGGGTAAGAGAAATATCTGCTTTATCATCTCTTAAATATAAACTGATAATAATTCTTAGATAAAAATAGAGACCAAATACACTACCGATAACAATAGCACCAACTAATAACCATAGTTCGGCAGTAACACCCAGCAATAATAAAGAAAAACGACCAATAAAACCAATGGTTAATGGTATTCCCGCTAAGGATAACAACCCTATCGCCATAGAAATAGCAATGATCGGTTTTCGCCAAAATAGTCCTCGTAAATCATTCACCGTTTCTTTATCATGATTTTGAATTGAGCTTGACTCAGTGCTAATTACCCCTAAAACACAGATATTTGATAATAGATAACCAATAAGATAAACACCGATAGTTTCTAATGCTAACACCTGATATTGTACGGCAATCAATGCAATAAAGAGATAACCGAAATTAGCAATTGAGGCATAGGCAAATAGTCTTTTTATATTTATTTGCATTAGTGCAAATAAATTACCAATCACAATCGAACTAAACGCCATAATGATCAAAATAAATTGAATTGTTTGGTTATTTACAATAGGAGCTAATAAAAATAATCTCGCAATAGCACAAAATACCGTCATTTTCCCTACTGTCGATAAAAATAGCGAAATGGCAGTTGGTGCGCCTTGAAAAACATCAGGTAACCATAATTGGAACGGAAATAACGATAATTTGAAACCAATACCAACCATAATAAGACATATACTGGTTAATAGTAGGGCACTAGGCGTTGATTGTGTGGATAATTTAAAGCTTAGACCACTAAAAGTTAGATCGCCAGTTGCTGCATAATAGTAAGCAATACCTAATAATAAGAAACTTGTTGCAACAGCAGATAAAACCATATATTTGACGGTTGCTTCAATCGAATTGGTTTGGGTATATTGAAAACCAATTAAACCAATTAGCGGCATTGAAAGCAATTCTATGCCTATAAATAATGAAATTAGATGACTGGAATACACTAAAATAATGCCACCTAATGTGGAAAATAATAAAATTAAATAAAATAATCCCTGATTTGCTAAACTACATTTAAACCAACTATAAGCTAAAGAAACGACCACTAAGCTTATCATTAACACTAATCCCGTATACAGTAATCCATATCCATCGCAAGTAAATAGCGGTGTGATATAAGTTGCCTTATTTGAAGATATTGGTTTTTTTGCCGCTTCTTTTTGTGGTTCTATATTAACAACGGGTGGATGATTAGTTGGCTCTGCTGGCAATAATATAGTATCGCTATTATCTTGAGCACTTGATTTATCCAAATCATGAATTGATGGTGTCAAAGCATCCGTTTCCGCTATATCATCCGATTCAGATGATTCTAAATCTGTTGGTGCAGACGTAACACCATGATCATCTTCCATTGGTATAGTAGGCTCCTCAACCTCGCTATTTGAATGTGAAGTATGACGATCAATTTTTATTGGTATTGACGAACTCAAATTAGGCTCAAGATTTGCCTGATATAATTGAGAACCGAGTATCATGGTACTAATTAAAGCAGCGACAAGACTCACTGCTGTTATGCTTGCGCATAATTTTATACTGATTTTAAATAGTAATAACAATAATAAAAGAATAATCGCACCGACAATAATCATCATTGGTGCTAAGTAATAGAATTCAAATGGATTGGTAGCTATCATAAATCAAGCACCTTCTTTATTATCTACTATCTGACTTGCATCTAGATAATGTTGGATTTTATAAATCATAGGATACGAAGTGTCTAAAATAAATTGGGGATATAAGCCTATCACTAATAAAGAAATAGCTAATATAAATAATAATCCGAACTCTCTTGGCGACATAGCTTTATAGATCACTGATATATTTGCTTCATGTGCAGACGTTAAACCATATAAAATCGGTTGCATACGAATCAATAAAGCAATAGAAGCAAATAATAAACCAATCAATAATATTAATACTAATGATGGATAGAGTTTATAGGCACCAAATAGTTGCATTAAATTCCCTATAAAATTAGCTGTGCCAGGAATCCCTAATATCGCTAAAACAAAAAATAGCGTGAACGCAGGTAAATAATTAATTCTTCCTCGTAATCCAATAAACTGTTTAATATTGCGTGTTAAATAGCGATCAGTCAACATACCACTTACCATAAACAGTCCAGTAATAGATAGGCTAATTGCAATCATTTGGATAATAACACCTTGATAAATAAGTATATTTCCTACATAAATCATAAAGGTTAGAAAACTTATTAAAGCGATATGTACATAGGCAATAAGTTTTTTTATATCACTTTGATTAAAAACTAAAAATGCCGAATAATATAACGATCCTAACGCATATAACATTACAAAAGGAGCAAAAATTAGCGAAGCATTGGGAAATATAGGTAATACGAAGCGTAATATTCCATAAACCGCTGCATTCATCAATAGCCCACTAATCATCATTGAACTGGTGGTGGATGATTCAATATGTGCATCAATAAACCAGCTATGGAAAGGAATTAAAGGCATTCTAACGATAAAAGCTAAGAAAAAGCCAATCATTAATAGAAATTCGGCACGTGATGAAATCGGCGTATTAATTAGGGTATCGTAATCAAAACTCCATACTTTTGTTAAAGATAAATTAATCAGAGCAAGTGAAATAATCGATAATAACATCACTAAGCTACTTGCTTGGGTAAAAATAAGGAGTTTAATTGCCCCATTAAAACGTAGCTGAGCATTAGAATCACGTCTTCCCCATAAAACGACTAAAAAATAAAGAGGGATGGATACCATTTCCCAAAACAGAAAAAATAAGAATAGGTCAACAGCAGTTAGTAAACCAACCACACTTGAGCAGCACCAAAGTATACATAAATAATATAATCCAATATTGGTATGCTTTTCTTTAAGTGAATAGAGTAAAGTCAATAATGTTAGAAATAGCGTCAATGTCACCATTATCACTGAAAGACCATCAAGCATAACATGAAAACGAATTCCTAAAAAAGGAATCCATGTGACATCCAGTTGCTTTTCCCATGTATCAGCAACACCAGAAGATAAACTATGTAAACAATCATACCAATAATAAAGACTGATGATTAATTCAATGAGAATAATGGCAATGGCAATCCAAGCAATACCATAGCGTAACCACTGTTGCTTACATTTTTCAATAAAAGCGATTTTCCCTGAGGACGTTATTAATTGCTGCTCAGCTGTAATGGCAAAATTAAATTTTTTAGCTAACAAAATTGAAATTAACCAACAAACTATTCCGCCAATTATTGGTAAAAATATCAGTAAAGATAACACTGGTATCATTTCCTTTATATTATCCAATCAAAAGGTAATGCGCTTAATTTTAAGCGAATACCTGTAGTAATAAAATAAATAACCCACCCACTACTATAGAAGTAGTATACCAACGCAAATAACCATTTTCTAATTTAGCTATTTGAGCATTAATGCGAGTTATCACTTTGGGAATAAGACTTAAATTAATATTTAATGGATCTGTTTTTAATTTTTGTGCAATAAATAAATAAGGTTTTATTAATATCTTATGATAAAGTGCATCTACACGCCATCCACTATACAGAAAAGGAATAACTCTCTTTCCTAACGGACTATGGGTAATCTCATTAATTTCTGTTTGATTACCCGTGTAAAGAACATAAGTTGTTAAAACACCTAAAATTGTAATCGCGGTGAGTAATAGTTTAAAAGAGAAGAAATCTTCACTATGCAATACTAAATATGGCATTAGACCACTAACAGGCAAAGTGATTTGTGTGAAAATACCTAGCGAAAGAATGACTAAAAGTATCAATGGTACATAACTAATCGCGGATTGCTTAACACTTGATTTTTCCCGTTGACCTTTACTAAACAGAGGAAAAAGAATAAATATCAATCTAAAAATATATAATGTCGATAATAATATACCAATCAGTCCTATCGCCGTAATACCAATTCTGCCTTGTATAACCGTTGCCCATAGTATATTACCTTTAGTAAAGAAACTGGTCGTCAACCACGGCGCAGCACTTATTGACGCGCCGACGATAAGAAAACAAAAATATATAAGTGGATTAGATTTTATCGACACCGCCATATGATGAATATCACGTTCACCATCACAAATTCTAATCAATAATGCCGAGGATAAAAAAAGTAAAGCAATAAAAATGGAATAACTCATTAAGTAAGCTAATGCATCTCCCCAAGCTTGAACAGATATGGCTAAAAATACATAAGAAATTTGACTCAAACTCGCATAGGTAATAACTTTTTTAATATCATTTTGCACTAATGCCGAACAAGATGACATAAGTAACGTTAAGCTGCCAATTATACCAATTAACCACAACACATCATGAGATAGAATAAATAAACTATTCAATCTCATAATCAGATAAATCCCCGCTAACATTGCTGAGGCGGAATGAATTAACGTTAATGCTGGCGTCGTTGCTGATGTTGTATCAGTTAACCAACTGTGCATTGGAAGCTGCACAGATTTACTAATAGCACCTAAAAATAGTGCTGACGTTGCCCAAATAACAATATCAGAATCAATCGCTAAACGATCTGTGGCAAGAGTAAGTAATTGCTTAATATTTAAAGTATGTAATTCACCATAAAGTAAAAATAAGCCAATTAATAAAAATACATCACCAATATGCATAATAATATAGGTACGTATGGCCGCATAACTATTCTTTAACTGCTTGTGATATAGTCCAATCAATAGATAGCTACATAAACTTACCCCTTCCCAACCTAATAACATCACTAAAATATTATCAGCGAGTACAATGATGAACATATTTGCAACTAACAGGTTACCGTAAGCAAAGAAGTCATAATAATCTTTGTCCTCTATGTAGCTAATAGCAAAAAATAGGACTAAAAAGCTAATAATTGCAATGATAAAGATAAACGTTAACGACAAACCATCTAATAATAAAGCGACAGAAATATCAAAGTCATCAACGCCTATCCATTTCCATAAATAACGTGTATATATTAATATCGAATCAGGACGAATATTGTTATAAAAATCAGTAATAATAAATGCAGTCAATAAGCAAACAATACCAAGTGATCCCAGACCAATAATCGCAATATTCTCTCGACTAAATCTTTTGCCCCAAAGTGCTAAAATAGAAAAAGAAATCAAAGGAATTAAAATAATGAAGTAAAGTAAATTCATCCTTTCATCTCACTTAATAAATCAATATTTAATGTTTTACGGCGATGATAAAACTGTAGGAGTAACGCAAGCCCAACACAGGCTTGGGCTAATGTCGTAATAATGGCTAATAAAGACATAATTTGTCCATCTAATTGCTGCCAATGATGATCAGCTGCAATAAAAGCAACAATAGCGCCATTCATCATAATCATAATACTAAGCAAAACAAAGAGAAGATTACGCCGGATCATTACACCCAATAAGCCAATAATAAATAATGCTGAGGCCAACATTAAACTATGCATTAAGGGAATCATACTATTTTTCATCCTTATTTTTTAGCAGGTTTATTTACTGTAGCTTTATTAGGCTTACCAGATAATGAATCTTTAGTTAAAGTAATATCATTAATAAAATGGTAAGTAACAATTATCGTACCTAAAATAAGCAACGCAGCAAGTTCGAGAATCAATATATATGGGCCTAATAATACAGCCTCTAAAGACATTGAATTAATCGATGATTTATCGTTAATTAACAAACTATAATCGGTACTTGCAATACTATATAAAAGTGTGACAAACAAGACAAAGACAAGAATTAAAGGTCCAAGCCAAAATTTTGGTGCAAGATTTCCTTTTTCTTGTTGTTTAAACTTTGGAGAACCTAGATCCAAATATGATCTTATTGAAATAAATAAAATAGTTGCAATACCAACAAAAAGAATAACTTCAAGTACCGTAGAAAAATAAGCGCCTAATGAATAAAAGATTGACGCTGAGGCAAGTAAAGCAATAACTAAATAAAGTAAAGCACTATACAAAGTTGTACCAGTTATTACCTTAAAACTTGCTAATATTGCAATAATTGCTGAAATATAAAAAATTGAAACCATTAACCCATCCTATCTATTTTTAGATCCCTATTCTTATGCTTATTACTTTAAATGTCTAGATCATTAGAAAATATTTTAAACTATAATTAAAAAAGCGAATAACAGTATAGATTATAAGTTTTTATAATTTAACCTTGTTTGCAGAATATAATAGAGTGAAAACCTACATTTGAAAAAAGCTAGAGGATACTATGGGCAAACAGTATTTAGCTATGCGTAGTAATGTCAATATGCTAGGAACATTACTTGGAGAAGTGATAAAACGTGATGTTGGAAAAAATACGTTTGATTTAATTGAAGAAATACGGCTTTTATCAAAAAAGGCCCAACAAGGTGATAAGCATTCACAATTGGAACTACTCAATCAAATTAAACAGCTATCCAATGAACAGTTAATACCTGTCGCGCGGGCATTTAACCAATTTTTAAATTTAACAAATACCGCTGCCGAATATTATGGTATCTCTCCTCATGGTGAAGCAACTAATAGCCCTCAGCAATTAGCATCCTTATTTGAAACACTAAAACTGCAACCTATCGATATTAATACTATCAATCAAACCATTGACAATCTGTCTATTGAATTAGTATTAACCGCACACCCCACAGAAATTAATCGACGTACATTAATTAATACTCATATATTAATTAATAACTGTTTAGCTCAGTTAGATCATGATGATCTCGCTGATTATGAGAAAGATCGCATAATGCGTCGTTTACGACAACTTATTTGCCAAGCTTGGTATACCGATGAAATAAGAAAATATCGTCCGACCCCTATAGATGAAGCAAAATGGGGATTTGCCGTCATTGAAAACAGTTTGTGGGAAGGCGTTCCCCTCTTTTTACGTGAGTTAAATGATCAATTAGTTACTGCTTTTCATCGTCAATTACCTGTTGAATCAACACCAATTAAATTTGCTTCATGGACAGGCGGAGACCGAGATGGCAATCCCAATGTCACTGCCAAAGTCACCATTAGAGTCATGCTACAAGCACGTTTAAAGGCGATAGAACTTTACCTAAAAGATATCAATGTTCTGATCAAAGAACTATCTATGACTAAATGTAATCAACAGTTACTAGCGTTACTCAATGATAAACAGACATTAGAACCCTATAGAGCAGTACTAAAACCGCTTCGTCAACAATTAATGAAAACACATGAATATATTATTGCCGTAATTAATGAAGAAAATGTCGTTAAACCAAAAGATATTTTAATAAATAATTCTCAACTTTGGACACCGCTTTATACCTGCTATCGTTCACTAATTGATTGTGGTATGTCAATGATAGCTCATGGACCTTTACTTGATACATTGAGAAGAATAAACTGCTTTGGATTACAGTTATTAAGACTAGATATTAGACAAGATAGTGAAAAACACGCGCAAGCATTAAATGCACTAACGGAAGAATTGGAATTAGGTAGCTATCTTCATTGGTCAGAACAAGAGAAACAACAGTTCCTATTAAAAGAACTTCACTCTAAACGTCCGCTTTTACCTGCCAATTGGCATCCAAAACAAGAAATTAAAGAAATTTTTGATACTTGCCAAGTTATTGCCTCAGCACAACCCGATACCATCAGTGCTTACATCATATCAATGAGTAAAACCCCATCAGATATACTAGCCGTTTATTTACTTTTAAAAATAGCCAATTGCCAAATGAATATTCCCGTCGTCCCGTTGTTTGAAACGTTAGATGATCTAAATAATGCCAATGATGTTATACAAAAATTATTATCTATACCATGGTATAGACAGAAAATTGCTGGAAAACAAATGGTGATGATCGGTTATTCTGATTCAGCTAAAGATGCGGGAACGTTGGCAGCTTCATGGGCCCAGTATCTTACTCAAGAAAAATTAATAAAAACCTATGAAAAAGAAAAAATTAAGTTAACTCTTTTTCATGGAAGAGGAGGTACGATTGGCCGCGGCGGAGCGCCGGCCCATGCGGCATTACTTTCACAGCCACCTGGGTCGCTTAAAGGTGGGTTAAGAGTAACAGAACAAGGAGAAATGATTCGTTTTAAATTAGGGTTACCTGAATTAGCATTGAGTAGCTTATCTCTCTATACTTCAGCCATTTTACAAGCTAATCTATTGCCACCACCAAAACCGAAACAAATCTGGCGTGATATAATGGATAAAATGTCAGATATATCTTGTCAATCCTATCGGCAGTACGTCCATAATAACCCTGATTTTATTAAATACTTTAAAGCAGTGACACCAGAAACAGAGCTAGCAAGACTACCATTAGGCTCAAGACCACAAAAAAGAAAAGTAAGTGGAAATATTGAAAGTTTACGTGCAATTCCATGGATCTTTTCTTGGACACAAAATAGACTAATGCTACCATCATGGCTTGGTGCTGGTAATGCGCTTACATATTGTATAAACCACGGAAACGAAGTAATCCTAAAGCAAATGTATCATGAATGGCCATTTTTCAAAACGCGTCTAGGTATGCTAGAAATGGTCTATTCAAAAGCTGACGCTAAAATTAATCAATATTATGAAAAACGTTTAGTCGACCCAAGCTTATGGTATATAGGGGATGAACTTCGTTTACAATTAAAAAATGATATTGAAGTATTAATCAAAATTATTGATGATAAAAATCTAATGGCTGATTTCCCTTGGATCGCAAAATCAGTTGCTTTAAGAAATAGTTATATTGAACCATTAAATGTATTACAGGTAGAACTACTTGATCGATCACGCCAAAAACAGAATCAAGATAATTTTTCTATTGAACAAGCATTGATGATCACTATTTCTGGCATTGCAGCAGGTATGCGTAATTCAGGTTAAGTGATCAATTTATAATAACTACATAAAGAGTAGTTGTAACTATTTTGTGATAAAGGCTTGCCTATCAATCTCGCTTTTACGACAAATAAAAAAGATAAAAGATATTACTTTTATCTTTTTTATTTTTAACCAGTCTTTAATAAATAAACAGCCATAACATCATAATATTACAACCTAAATTAAAACGACCTATCTAGTCATAATTGTTAAATAACCTTATATAACTAGAATAGTAGTTTATTTTATTTCTATTTAAAAATGATTGGTTATATTATTGTGAGAGCTTATTCGCTTTTTATGCCTAAGTTCAACAAGATAAATAAAAATACCCGTTAATTATAAGGATAATTAAAATCTCATAATTGAACGTTGGAGTGTTGCTGAACAGCATAACCGCATCGTTTATTATTTTATTTTAAAAACAGACAATATTGACCTATTTAAACCTGCGACGAATACATCAGACTTAAAATAACATATCAACAAAATGGTTAAACCAGCCATTAAACAAATAAAATAATCTTGATGGGATAAGATAAAGTTTAATTAACCCCTTTGAGCGTAAAGAGTGTGAAAATACTAACAACTGGCTTTAAAACTTTTTCAAAATTAAATTCTTCAGACATGTGTTATCTATTTTTAGGACATAATTTACTAAAATAACACAAAATATTGAACACTTCTGCTTTATTACTCCCTCAAAGGTCAGTGCAACAAGTTAACTCAATTAGTTTTCTTTAAATACAACAAAGCCCAGCAGTGCTGGGCTTTATCTCTCTATCTAAAAGTCTGGCGGTGTCCTACTCTCACATGGGGTGTCCCCACACTACCATCGGCGCTACGGCGTTTCACTTCTGAGTTCGGCATGGGGTCAGGTGGGACCACCGCGCTAATGCCGCCAGACATATCCTGTTTCTCTTCAATCAAGAACAAACTGTTTTCGCGATTCCAAAACAACTCAGAGTTGTAAGGTTAAGACCTCGGCTCATTAGTATTGGTTAGCTCAATGCATCACTGCACTTACACATCCAACCTATCTACGTCCTAGTCTCGAACGGACCTTACTGACTCTCGTCATGGGAGAACTCATCTCCGGGCTAGTTTCGCGCTTAGATGCTTTCAGCGCTTATCTATTCCGCACTTAGCTACCGGGCAATGCGATTGGCATCACAACCCGAACACCAGCGGTGCGTTCACTTCGGTCCTCTCGTACTAGAAGCAAACCCCGTCAATTCTCCTGCGCCCATGGCAGATAGGGACCGAACTGTCTCACGACGTTCTAAACCCAGCTCGCGTACCACTTTAAACGGCGAACAGCCGTACCCTTGGGACCTACTTCAGCCCCAGGATGTGATGAGCCGACATCGAGGTGCCAAACACCGCCGTCGATATGAACTCTTGGGCGGTATCAGCCTGTTATCCCCGGAGTACCTTTTATCCGTTGAGCGATGGCCCTTCCATTCAGAACCACCGGATCACTATGACCTACTTTCGTACCTGCTCGAACCGTCGCTCTCGCAGTCAAGCTAGCTTATGCCATTGCACTAACCTCCTGATGTCCGACCAGGATTAGCTAACCTTCGTGCTCCTCCGTTACTCTTTGGGAGGAGACCGCCCCAGTCAAACTACCCACCAGACAGTGTCCGCAATCCCGTTCAGGGACCTACGTTAGAACATCAAACATTAAAGGGTGGTATTTCAAGGTCGGCTCCATGCAGACTGGCGTCCACACTTCTATGCCTCCCACCTATCCTACACATTAAGGCTCAATGTTCACTGTCAAGCTATAGTAAAGGTTCACGGGGTCTTTCCGTCTTGCCACGGGTACACCGCATCTTCACGGCGAATTCAATTTCACTGAGTCTCGGGTGGAGACAGCCTGGCCATCATTACGCCATTCGTGCAGGTCGGAACTTACCCGACAAGGAATTTCGCTACCTTAGGACCGTTATAGTTACGGCCGCCGTTTACTGGGGCTTCGATCAAGAGCTTCGCATTTCTGCTAACCCCATCAATTAACCTTCCAGCACCGGGCAGGCGTCACACCCTATACGTCCACTTTCGTGTTTGCAGAGTGCTGTGTTTTTATTAAACAGTTGCAGCCAGCTGGTATCTTCGACTGATTTCACCTCCATCCGCGCGGGACTTCAATTACCATCAGCGTGCCTTCTCCCGAAGTTACGGCACCATTTTGCCTAGTTCCTTCACCCGAGTTCTCTCAAGCGCCTTAGTATTCTCTACCTGACCACCTGTGTCGGTTTCGGGTACGATTACATATGACCTGAAGCTTAGAGGCTTTTCCTGGAAGCAGGGCATCAATTACTTCTGCACCTTAGTGCATCGTCATCACACCTCAGCGTTTCAGTGACCGGATTTGCCTAATCACACGCCTACATGCTTAACCCACCATCCAATAGGTGGTAAACCTAGCCTTCTCCGTCCCCCCATCGCAGTCATATATAGTACGGGAATATTAACCCGTTTCCCATCAGCTACGCCTTTCGGCCTCACCTTAGGGGTCGACTCACCCTGCCCCGATTAACGTTGGACAGGAACCCTTGGTCTTCCGGCGAGCGGGCTTTTCACCCGCTTTATCGTTACTTATGTCAGCATTCGCACTTCTGATACCTCCAGCAAACCTCTCAGTTCACCTTCGCAGGCTTACAGAACGCTCCCCTACCCAATACACTTTCGTGCATTGCCGCAGCTTCGGTGCATAGTTTTAGCCCCGTTACATCTTCCGCGCAGGCCGACTCGACTAGTGAGCTATTACGCTTTCTTTAAATGATGGCTGCTTCTAAGCCAACATCCTAGCTGTCTAAGCCTTCCCACTTCGTTTCCCACTTAACTATGACTTTGGGACCTTAGCTGGCGGTCTGGGTTGTTTCCCTCTTCACGACGGACGTTAGCACCCGCCGTGTGTCTCCCATGCTCTGTTCATCGGTATTCGGAGTTTGCATCGGGTTGGTAAGTCGGGATGACCCCCTAGCCGAAACAGTGCTCTACCCCCAATGACAATACATGAGGCGCTACCTAAATAGCTTTCGGGGAGAACCAGCTATCTCCCGGTTTGATTGGCCTTTCACCCCCAGCCACAGGTCATCCGCTAATTTTTCAACATTAGTCGGTTCGGTCCTCCAGTTAGTGTTAACCAACCTTCAACCTGCCCATGGCTAGATCACCGGGTTTCGGGTCTATACCCTGCAACTTAACGCACAGTTAATACTCGGTTTCCCTTCGGCTCCCCTATTCGGTTAACCTCGCTACAGAATATAAGTCGCTGACCCATTATACAAAAGGTACGCAGTCACACATACCTAACGGTACATGCTCCCACTGTTTGTACGTACACGGTTTCAGGTTCTATTTCACTCCCCTCGCCGGGGTTCTTTTCGCCTTTCCCTCACGGTACTGGTTCACTATCGGTCAATCAGGAGTATTTAGCCTTGGAGGATGGTCCCCCCTTCTTCAGACAGGATATCACGTGTCCCGCCCTACTCTTCAAGCTTCCACATCATGGCTTTCGTGTACGGGGCTATCACCCTGTTTCACCGGACTTTCCAGACCGTTCCACTAGCTCATCATGCTACCCGCTTTGGGCTCCTCCCATTTCGCTCGCCGCTACTTTGGGAATCTCGGTTGATTTCTTTTCCTCGGGGTACTTAGATGTTTCAGTTCTCCCGGTTCGCCTCATTAACCTATTTTATTCAGTTAATGATAGTACATTATTGTACTGGGTTTCCCCATTCGGACATCAACGGCTATTGCGCTTTTTATCAGCTTACCGTCGCTTTTCGCAGATTAACACGTCCTTCATCGCCTCTGATTGCCTAGGCATCCACCGTGTACGCTTAATTTCTTAACCTTACAACTCTTAGTTGTCTCGGTTTCGCTTTCCTCAAATATCTTAGCTATGCCATATAACATGCCTTAATATCCGAGAACTCGTTTCTTTTCAGCTTGTTCCTAATTGTTAAAGAGCTATATTCATCTGCACACTTTATCAATGTGCTTATCAATATCTTCGTTTGAGAGTTAAATTGGTGGAGCTAAGCGGGATCGAACCGCTGGCCTCCTGCGTGCAAGGCAGGCGCTCTCCCAGCTGAGCTATAGCCCCATTTCATCACCTTATCAGTCGTGTCGCTTTCGCCACACTTCTTAATAACTCGAATTGGTGGGTCTGAGTGGACTTGAACCACCGACCTCACCCTTATCAGGGGTGCGCTCTAACCACCTGAGCTACAGACCCAATTCAGTGATTTCTCTCTGCTAAAACAAACAATCTGTGTGAACACTTGCAGGCTCTTCGTAAGGAGGTGATCCAACCGCAGGTTCCCCTACGGTTACCTTGTTACGACTTCACCCCAGTCATGAATCACACCGT
>NZ_AWGA01000071.1 GCF_000471645.3 Candidatus Schmidhempelia bombi str. Bimp
TAAGCGGTAGTCAATGCCAGTAAAGCCGTGTTTACGCAATATCTGCTCCACCACCGCAATCACACTTTGATGTTGATAAATGGCGCTATAGCGATGTAGGCCCAGTAACGCTAGGCGCGGCGCTAAGACCACTTTATAGTGCGCTTGCTGTTTATTGACCGATAGCTGACTAAATTGGGTTATTACCCCATGCAAAGTACGGGGTAAGGTGGGCAGCGTTAAAGTGCTAAGTTGCATAGATAAGAGATGATGGGGTTTTGGTTGAAAGGTAAGGTGGGCTTTTTGAGTGAGAATGGCATCCGCGGCTATCTGTTTGTCACTGGAGGTGAAAATAATTTCATATCGCCATGGTTGGTTTAACGCTTCTTGCCCTGTTACGGTATGCACAGATAGTGAAGAAGTAATGCCATCTATCTGTAATGTGTAATTATTACTGTTAGTCAATTGCTGGTTAAGTAATTCCTGAGCAACGTCAAATGGCGCAATCATATTACTGCCTTTTCTTTTTTACATAAAAATAATTATCTTTACATATTATGTAAAAAAGATAATCAAAACAAGTGATAAATGAGGTGGTTTAAGCTACTTCTCGGCTAAAAAATATTTACCTGTTGATTTTATTGAATAAAGGTAAATTAGTGTTTGTAAAAATACTGTTAATTGTTATTGAAGGGTTAGGTTGGATTAGGTTGAGGGGATATAGTTTTACTTGATTATTTCGTTGCAATCGCTTTATTAAGGTAATAAAGGTAAAGATGAATTTTAAATCACGCTTTATTTATCGTGTTATACTAATCCTTTTAAAGGTAACAAGATCGCTTTGTATCTAATTATGATTAACTCTAACTGCTCACACTTTCGTTTATTGACTCAAAATAGATTGTCATTATTATCTCAATATTTATTTAACTTGATAGTTTATCAAGAAAAATATATTAATAATAGCTGCTCTCAACAAGGGAATGGTTAATGCATATTTATCGTTCTTTACAACCCATTAAAGCTATCACTTTTGATCTGGATGATACGCTTTATGATAATGTTCCTGTTATTAAAAAGGCAGAATTAGCATTAATACAAAAGTTACAAACTATAAATGGATTGGCTCATCTTACGTTGGATAGATTTAATCAGCTTAAACAACACATGCGCGAGATTGATCCAGATATTTATCATGATGTAGTCGCTTGGCGTATTATGACTTTGCGATATTTATTTGCAAAAATTAATTTATCCGCGTCACAAATTGATGAGAATGTACAGGACATGATGGCGCACTTTACTTATTGGCGTCATCAAATTGATATTCCAGCTAATATCCATCAATTGTTAAACTGTTTAGCTAAACGTGTTCCCCTTGCGGTGATTACCAATGGTAATGTTGAGGTAGTAAAAATAGGTATCGATCACTATTTTGAATTTAGTTTACGCGGCGGGATTGATGGTCGTTCAAAACCTTATCCTGATATTTTTACGCTAGCAGCTAAAAAGTTAGCTGTATCACCGGCTAATATTTTACATGTTGGCGATAATTTATATACCGATGTCATGGGAGCAATCGATGCGGGTATGCAAGCGTGTTGGTTAAATTTAACTGGGAAAAATATCTATTATCAGGCAGATAGGCAAGTGCTACCACATGTTGAAATCACAGATTTAGCTGCACTTGAAAATTTGTTATAATTCAATAAGTAATGAAATAATTTTATTTTCAGAATCATAATGGTTAAAAAAGAACAAATCTATTGTGTTCGATTAACACACTATTTTTAACTTAATAAGCGGAATAATTTAACGATGATGAATGTCTCCCAATTATTAGTGGATCTTAATCCTGAACAGCAGCGAGCCGTAACTACAGAGAGTCAATATAGTTTGGTGTTAGCGGGAGCAGGTAGTGGTAAAACCCGGGTTTTAGTCCATCGAATTGCTTGGCTGCGTATGGTTAAAGGTTATCCTTCTCAATCAATTTTTGCTGTGACGTTTACCAATAAAGCGGCGGCGGAAATGCAAGAGCGCATTCAAGCATTGATGGGGGAACAGACTTATCGCGGTATGTGGGTGGGCACTTTTCATGGTTTAGCGCATAGATTATTACGACTATTTGCCGAACAAGCTGATTTACCTACCAATTTTCAATTGATTGATACCGATGATCAATTGCGTCTTATTAAGCGTCTTTTCCGTGAATTTAATATAGATGAGAAAAAGTGGTCGCCACGCGATTGTGCCGATTATATTGCCAATCAAAAAGAAAAAGGGTTGCGACCAACTGATATTCAAGCGATGGATGCGATTGAACAAAGATGGTTAAAGATTTATACCAGTTATCAAGAGATGTGTAATCGAACAGGTTATGTTGATTTTTCGGAATTAATTTTGCGTACTTACGAACTTTTACAGCAAGATTCGGATGTGCTTACTTATTGTCGGCAGCGTTTTCAACAAATTTTAGTGGATGAATTTCAAGATACCAATCATATTCAATTTCAATTGATCAAACTGTTAGCCGGAGAGAGTGGTCATATTATGATTGTAGGTGATGATGATCAGTCTATCTATGGTTGGCGTGGTGCCAATTCCGATAATTTACAAGCTTTTGTGGATACGTTTCCCGATACTGAGTTGATCCGCTTGGAACAAAATTATCGTTCAACACAAGCAATTTTGCAGGCCGCTAACCATTTAATTGCTAATAATCAGCAACGGTTAGGCAAAAATCTTTGGACTGAACAAACACAAGGTGAAAATATCCATATTTATATGGGATTTAATGATATTGACGAAGCGCGCTATGTGATAGGTCAAATTAAAAAATATGCTTCTGATGGCGGAAAATATCGTGATTGCGCTATTCTTTATCGCAATAATGCATTATCTCGATTATTTGAAGACACGTTGTTGCAAAGTGGAACTCCTTACCAAATTTATGGCTCTATTCGTTTTTATGAACGGCAGGAGGTAAAACTAGCTTTAGCCTATTTGCGTTTATTATATGACAATCATAATGATATGGCATTTGAACAAATCGTCAATACGCCTGTTAGAGGTATTGGCAACGTAACGCTTGAGCATATTCGACAGATTGCAAGGCAACAGCAAAAATCATTGTGGGATATGTCTGTTGAGCTATTATCGCTATCAGTGATTAAAGCTAAACCGAAAGCAGGACTAGCGCGTTTTATTGAGTTAATGGATGTTATGCGAAAAGAATTAGATAATGTCCCTTTTTATCAGCAACTTGAACATATTATTCACGATTCTGGCTTATATCAGATGTATGAACATGAACAAGGTATTAAATCACAATCACGCTTAGAAAATTTGCAAGAATTAATCTCAGCCGCGAAACAGTTTTATGAGACAAATAGCGATGAATATGTCGATGTGAATACAGGAAAAACATTAACTGTATTAGAAGCATTTTTAGCTTATACGTCGTTAGAAAGTAAAGAGCATAATCAGCAACAAGATGCTGTACAGTTAATGACGCTCCATGCGGCTAAAGGGTTAGAGTTTAATAATGTGTTTATTGTTGGTATGGAAGAGGGTATTTTCCCATCACAGCGTTCTATCGCTGATAATCAACAAATGGAAGAGGAGCGACGTTTAGCTTATGTCGGTATCACACGAGCACGTAAACAATTAACCTTAACATTTAGCCAGAATCGACGTTTATATGGTAAAGAAGAACGTAATCTTCCTTCACGATTTTTACATGAATTGCCATTAGAATGGTTAAAAGATGTGGGGTATAAAAATGATTATCGGCAACGACCAGCAACATTGAGCGGCTATAAAAAACAGTATAATTTTGATGAACAAGCGTCTGAAATAAATGATAGACCTAAATCTAACGCTAATTATTCACAATCGATTTATGGCTTTAAACTTGGTCAGCGCGTCAATCATCGCCGATTTGGTGAAGGGACGATTATTAATATGGATGGCGAAGGCGATCATCAGCGAGCGCAGGTCGCGTTTGTCAATGAAGGCGTTAAATGGCTAGTGCTAAAATTAGCAAATTTAGAACCAGTGAAATGAATTGTTATTGTAAAGCTATAAGTAATTCAATAATATGTATATACATAATTTTCAGTATTTATCAAAATTTTACGGTTTATGCGGATCGGAAATAGATATAAGTTTAGGATAACTATAGGTAGTTTAAACAATGATTACTCGGTTGTTTTTTAAGTCATTATTATCACTCTTTTTCTTTACTTTTTTCTCTGTGCAGGCAACAGAAAAACAGATTTATGGACTCAATGAAAAAGTCATTTTACCCGAATTAGGTAATACCATTATAAAAGCAAAATTAGATACGGGGGCAAAGACCTCATCATTAGGCGCAACAAATATCCACCTATTTAAACGAAATGGAGAACATTGGGTTAGATTTAAACCGCAAATTAAAGGAAAAGATTTGCCAGAAATGGAACGAATATTGGTACGCCATAGTCAAATTAAGCGCCGCATTGCGGATATCGTTGATAATGATGATGATACACTACTGACAAATAGACCGGTCATTTTAATGAATATTTGTTTTGATGGTCAACTGCATGCTATTGAGGTCAATCTGACCGATCGCTCACACTTTATTTATCCTTTATTATTAGGTTCAAGTGCTTTGATCGAAATGAAAGCAGTTGTTGATCCAAGTATAAAATATCAAGCAACCACTGATTGTAAATAAATCAGCCATAAAAGAGAATTATTATGCGTTCTTTATCAATACATTTAAAAATACTCATTGCTATTTTCTTACTATTAGGACTAACCATTATAGGTTATCAAATAGTTGTCTTAAAGACGCCAGTTACAGAGAAACAAGTCGATGATTTATGGACAATAGACGCAAAAATTAGTTTTGATGTACGCGGTACTAAACCTGTGAAAGTGCAATTTTATATTCCCCCTAAATTAGAACCCTATACGATTGCCAATGAACTATTTTTAGCAAAAAATTATGGGCAGATTATTGATGAGAGCCAATTAGATAGTCGTCATGTGACTTGGTCTGCTCGTAAAATAACGGGTAAACAGACGCTTTATTATCGGCTTAACTTAACCAAACGTCATAATGATGAAAAAGCAACGTTATCCAATAGTAAAGGGATCACTTGGCGAGAACCGATTGCCATTAAGGGACCTGATCAATTAGCGGTAGATGCGTTAGTTAATGAAATTCGATCTAAGTCATCCAATATTGCGACCTTTATATCTACAGCAATCAACTTAATTAATGATAATAATAATGATAATGTTAATTTATTATTGGGCAATAATCGCACAATAGAAAATAAAGCTAAAGTGATAGAACTGGTACTTTCACACGCTTATATTCCGATTCAAAAAGTATATACCTTAAAATTAGTCAATAGTGGCGTGCAAACCCCATCATTGTGGATCCGTAGCTATTACGTTGATGCGAATAAGAAAGCAGACAACAGTAATGAACTTGTCGGAGAATGGCACTATTTTAATACGCAAACAGGGAACATTGGCTTACCTAATGATGAAATTGTTTGGTGGATTGGTGATAATAATGTATTAAGCGTAGATAATGGTATCAATAGCCAAGTAACATTTAGTATGCAAAAGAGTGAATTAACCGCGTTAAGTTTGGCGAAATTATCTAGTGCCAATTCTCAAGGGGACTACTCTTTTTATAGCTTACCGTTGACGACACAAAGTGCGTATAAAATTATGTTAATGATTCCGTTTGGTGTATTAATTATTTTATTATTACGTAATATTGTGGGTATTAATACTTTAGGGACCTTTACGCCTGTATTAGTCGCCTTAGCATTTAGAGAGACAGGACTCTATTTTGGTCTCATCTTCTTTTCGATAATAGTTGCGATAGGCTTATCCTTACGTTCTTACTTGGAACATCTGAAATTACAGATGCTACCAAGATTGTCGATTGTGTTAACGTTTGTGGTGTTATTAATTATTTTCGTTGGATTATTTAGTCATAAATTAGGCTTTGATCAAGGTTTATCTATTACGTTATTCCCAATGGTTATTTTAACAATGACTATTGAACGGTTGTCAATTACTTGGGAAGAGCGTGGTGGCGCATTTGCTTTTCGAGTTGCGATTGGCACATTAGTTACCGCGTCAATGGCTTATGCCGTGATGGGATTTGAGCCGTTCACCTATTTTGTGTTTACTTTCCCAGCTATACTTCTTATTTTGATTGCGTTTATGTTAGCTATGGGACGCTATCGCGGTTACCGTTTAACTGAATTGTTCCGCTTTAAAGCATTGCTTAGTTAAGGAGTGTGAACATGACATCACTTATTCAGACATGGAAAGCCTTAAGAGAAAAAGGGATCATGGGGATTAATCAGCGTAATGCGGATTATATTCTTAAATATAATAATCGGCGCCTTTATCCCCTCGTTGATGATAAAATTCTAACTAAACAAAAAGCAATAGAAGCGGGTATTCATGTTCCTGAACTTTACGGCATTGTTCGTACCGAGCATGATATTGCACAGATAGGGACTATTCTGAACAATCATCGAGATTTTGTGATTAAACCAGCCCAAGGATCGGGGGGCGATGGGATTACCGTAATCGCTGATCGTTACGATGAGCAACGGTTTAAAACGGTCTCTGGTCGACTAATTACGCTACCTGAAATTGAATACCAGTTATCCAATATTATTACGGGTCTCTATTCATTAGGTGGCATGCGAGATAGTGCCATCATTGAATATCGGGTAAAACCCGATCCGATCTTTAAAAGTATTAGCTTTGAAGGGGTGCCAGATATCCGAATTATTGTTTTGATGGGATATCCTGTAATGGCAATGTTACGTTTACCAACGCGGCAATCCAATGGTAAAGCCAATCTACACCAAGGGGCAATTGGGGTCGGTATTGATTTATCGACGGGTAGAACCCTAAATGGTACATGGCTCAATGAAAAAATTGATCGTCATCCTGATACCGATAATCATGTCAGTGGCATTATATTACCAGATTGGCAAAAATTTATGCATTTAGCTGCTAGTTGCTATGAATTAGTTGGTCTCGGATATATTGGTGTTGACTTAGTTTTAGATCAGGAGAAAGGTCCGCTTATTTTAGAAATTAACGCTAGACCAGGGCTTAATATCCAAATTGCCAATGATACGGGACTTTATCAGCGTACTAGCAAAGTAGAAGCGCACTTAGCGAAACAAAAATCAGCAGGATTAAAAGATAGCATCGAACAGCGAATATTGTTTTCACAACAAAATTTTGCGATAAAAAGCTAAATTTAATGATTAAATAGATGTAGTTTACTACTGAATTTGGTATATTATCCGGACTTATTTTTTAGGCTTGTATCAATATATCATAATGGTTAACATTAATCCCTCTCTATTTTTATCGTTGTTCACCAATCGGGTCATCTCGTTAGTCTTCATGCTTTTGGTTTCTCTGGTTGCCCAGGCACAAGAACCAAAAGCTACCTATAGACAAAATGATTCTATTATCGGCAGACTACTTGATCAAGATGGATCGAATCATATAGCGCTTTATCCTTATGAAAGTAATTACATTATTCATACTTATACCAGTAATATTAACCGTAAATCGATAGAAAGTTATTCGTGGGCTGAACATGCGCGTAAGAATGAAACAAAATTTCAAATAAGCTTAGGTTTTCCTATTTATCGCGGTATTTTTGGTGAAAATTCAGTCCTTGGGGCCGCTTATACCCAACAATCTTGGTGGCAATCTTTTAATTCATCGCAATCGGCACCTTTTAGAGAAACCAATTACCAGCCACAAATATTTGTTGGATTCTTAACCGATTATCAAGTGCTAGGTTTACAGGTTAAAGATATCGAATTTGGATTCGCACATCAATCAAATGGTCGGGAAAAAGCTACCTCTCGTAGTTGGAACCGTCTTTATGCACGAACGATGGCTACCAATGGTAATTTCTCGTTAGGATTAAAATTGTGGTATCGAATTCCCGAGGACAGTGCCGATGATGATAACCCACAAATTACCCGTTACTTAGGATATCATGAATTAACGTTAGGTTACCGGTTAGATAAAAGTCAGTTTACTTTAAAATCTCGTTATAACATAAATAGTGGTTATGGTAGTGCTGAATTAGGGTGGAGTTATCCATTAAACGACAGTATACGTATCTATGCCCAATTGTTTAGTGGCTACGGCGAATCAATGATTGATTATAACTATAAACAAACACGTTTCGGTTTAGGTGTCATGTTAAATGACTTATTTTAATTTATAATAGCAATAGGATAACATCAATGCAGAGTAACGCAGAAGATATTCTGCATACCATCTTCGGTTATAAATCATTTCGTAATGAGCAGCAAACAATTATTTCAGCCTTAGCAGATAAACGTGATGTATTAGTGATTATGCCAACTGGGGGAGGAAAATCGCTCTGCTATCAAATACCGGCCCTCATGGCGGAGGGCGTAACGATCGTTGTATCACCGTTAATCTCACTAATGAAAGATCAAGTCGATCAGCTTAATGCCAATGGTATTGCTGCGGCGTGCTTAAATTCCACACAAACAGGAAAACAGCAACATGATATTATTCAGGCTTATCGTGAAAATCATATCAAATTACTGTATGTGTCGCCTGAACGATTAAATGTCCCCTCATTTTTTTCATTAATATTACAACAACCGCCTAGCTTAATTGCCATTGATGAGGCGCACTGTATTTCACAATGGGGTCATGACTTTCGACCAGAGTATCGCGAGTTAGGTCAACTTAAACACCAAATACCTCATGTCCCTATTGTTGCATTGACCGCCACTGCCGATGAAGTCACTCGCCATGATATTGTTCGTTTATTAGCACTAAATCAACCTCTGATTAGTATTAGCAGTTTTGATCGTCCTAATATTCGCTATACCGTTACTGAAAAGTTTAATGCTTTAGAACAGATCACGACCTTTTTACTTAAACAAAAAGGGCAGAGTGGAATTATTTATTGTAGTAGTCGAGCAAAAGTTGAAGAAATGACGGTTAGATTACGTAATCGCAACTTTACGGTAGCCGCTTATCATGCCGGATTAACCAATGATGAGCGCAATCGTACGCAAGATGCGTTTTTACGTGATGATATACAAATCATTGTTGCTACCGTTGCATTTGGCATGGGAATTAATAAACCCAATGTTAGATTTGTGATCCATGCTGATATTCCTAAAAATATTGAAGCATATTATCAAGAGACCGGTCGAGCAGGGCGTGATAGCCTACCCGCTGAAGCGCTATTACTATTTAATGCAGGTGATCTGGGTTGGTATTATAAATTATTAGAAGAAAAAGAAGATGAACGACAAAAAGAGATCGAACAACATAAACTCAATGCGATGGCCGCTTTTGCTCAAGGCCTCACTTGTCGACGTCTAGTATTATTAAATTATTTTGGTGAACATCGGCAGCAACCGTGTAATAATTGTGATATTTGTCTCTATCCGCCCGAACATTACGATGGCTTGGAAGATGCGCAAAAAGTATTATCGTGTGTTTATCGTGTTGGTCAACGATTTGGTATTCATCATGTTGTTGACGTATTACGTGGCGCGAACAATGTGCGTATTCGCGATTTGGGACATAATAAATTATCCGTTTATGGTATAGGAAAAGCGCAATCTAATGATTACTGGATTAGTATTATTCGTCAATTAATCCATTTAGGATTATTACGTCAAGATATAACTGCCTACTCAGCATTACAGTTAACGGCGGCGACCAGACCTATTTTACGTGGAGAGGTAGCTTTATCATTAGCAGTACCTCGACTTGAAATTGTTAAAAAAGATAAATTCCGACAATCCAACCGCTCATCAATGCTAACCGCCTCATTAACAGATGATGAAAAAGTGTTATTTGGACGTTTACGCCATCTGCGTAAAACCATTGCCGATAAGGATCAGGTCCCGCCTTATGTCGTGTTTAGTGATGCGACACTATTAGAAATGGTACAACAACAGCCTACCACTAAGGCTGAATTATTAACTATTACGGGCGTAGGGCAAACTAAGTTAACTAAATATGGCAAAGAATTTCTTGATATTATAAACGATTTTCTCTTTCATTAATTAATTTCGCCTCTATAATGAAATGGTTATGCTTAAATAAAAGCTTAACTGGATTGGATTATCTTTAATGGGTATTAATGATAAAACGTATAAGAGGGGGGATCGTGATGAGTACAATAATGAATATATCGCCTATATTGGCGTTAGTGTTGGTTCTACTTATATTATATATCGGTGATTTTATCTCTATCTTAACCAAAGCGTGGATTCCTTCTGTGTTTATTTGCGCAACCCTATTTTTAGCAGGTTATTGGACTTTTTTTCCGCAAGATATTGTTGCTCGAGCAGGAATCAATTCTACCCTTGCCGTAATAGCGATGTATCTTATTATCACTAATATGGGTACGTTACTGTCGATAAATGATTTAAGAAAACAATGGAAGACCGTATTAATAACACTATCCGGTATTGTCGGTGTGGTGATATGCTGTATGACGATAGGGATGTTATTTTTTGACTTTAATACCGTGATTGTCGCCATCCCCTCATTAGTGGGTGGTATTGTTGCCGCACTGATTATGTCGGATGGAGCAAAAGAAGCGGGTCTAATAGATCTATCAATTTTTGCCATTATTATCTATATTATACAAGGTTTTGCGGGTTATCCGCTGACATCAATAATGTTAAAGCGTGAAGCCATGCAAGTGCTTAATAAAATTCGTGCGGGAGAAGGGCAACCGTACCAACTAACGGATTCACAAGATAATCTAGCGTTAGAAAACGAATTTAACCAACAAACCATGCCACCATTATTGAGTAAAATGTCGGTATGTTACAATACCTATTACTTTATTATTTTCCGTCTCACCTTAGTTGGATTTTTAGCTTATTTGGTGACTGAATTAATCAAACCTTATATCGCCGTTAGCCCTTTTATTCTTTGCCTTTTATTTGGGGTTATAGCTTCCTCTGTAGGTTTTTTAGAACGTCATCCATTGAAAAAAGCTAATGCCTTTGGTTTTGTGATTATGATATTGATGTTGTTTGTATTTAGTAATCTCAATCAGGCAACCCCTTCGATGTTATTCGGTTTTGTTATCCCATTAATCGTTTTAATTGGTTGCTCAGTTATTGGCTTATTTATCTTTTCAATTATCATGGGGAAATTTTTGGGCGTATCCCTAGCGATGTCATTTGCTATGGCTTTAACCTCTTTCTATGGTTTTCCTGCCGATTACATCATTACCAATGAAGTCATTAATAGTGTCACAGAGGACGAACAAGAACGTCAGCTATTAACTAAACATATGTTAGCACCGATGTTGATTGGTGGTTTTACTTCAGTGACGATTGTATCTGTTATCTTAGCGGGCTTTATGGTCACGTTGATTACACCAAGTAGTTAAATTACACATCATTATTTTGGTAATATGATGATTTAAAAAAAATATTGATTGAGAAATAGTAGACAAGGTATAGAGGTGGATTTAATGATTAATCAAGAAATAAAAACGTTAATAGCAGCACAATGTGATGAAATGATTGCATTTCGACGTGATTTGCATCGACATCCCGAATTACCTTTTGAAGAGTTCCGTACGACTCAGCGAATAGCGGAAGAATTAGATAAGATTGGGATTAAATATCGTTTGACGCAACCAACAGGTATCATTGCTGAAATCCAAGGCGCAACGGCGGGAAAAACAGTGTTATTGCGCGCTGATATTGATGCTTTACCTGTTATGGAACGCAATCAAAAGATCGACTATCAATCAACCATCCCAGGTAAAATGCATGCCTGTGGACACGATTCCCATGCGGCTATGTTATTAACAGCGGCTAAAGCGCTTTATCATCTTCGCGATCAATTAAAAGGTAAGGTTCGCTTCGTATTCCAACCTGCTGAAGAAATTGCCGCAGGGGCAAAAGTAATGATAGAACAAGGTGTGATGGATCATGTTGATAACGTGTTCGGCATGCATATTTGGTCACAATTGCCAACAAATCGTATTGCATGTCAAGTAGGACCTAGTTTTGCTTCTGCAGATATCCTAAAAGTCACCTTCAAAGGACAGGGAGGGCATGGTTCTATGCCACACGATACCGTAGATGCCGCCATGGTTGCCTCTGCCTTTGTGATGAATATACAAGCTATTGTTTCACGAGAAATCGATCCCCTAGAGCCCGCCGTGGTCACTATTGGCAAAATGGAAGTAGGCACGCGTTTTAATGTCATTGCTGAAAATGCCATTCTTGAAGGCACCATTCGCTGTTTTAATGTTGAAGTACGTAAAAAAATTGAACAAGCTATTCGACGTTATGCTGAGCATGTCGCTGCCATGTATCGGGCTACGGCTCATGTCGATTATATTTATGGCACCTTACCACTAATTAATGAAGAACGAAGTGCATTATTTGCCCAATCGATTATTCAGCAAGCGTTTGGTGAGCAGGTCTTATGTAACGAACGGCCCACTACTGGGGGAGAAGATTTTAGTTACTATTTAGAACATGCCCCAGGTGCGTTTGCTTTGGTAGGAAGTGGTAATGAAGCCAAAGACACAAAATGGGCGCACCACCACGGTTGTTTTAATATTGACGAAGATGGCATGCTATTAGGCGCAGAGCTGTATGCTCAATATGCATGGGCCTATTTAAATCAGAACCAATTTTAAGGTTTAGGCTAAATATGCTATGATAAAGGCTAAATTGATGAAATTATTTTAAAATATTCGGAAGTTAGCCTCTATGAGTTACCAAGTTCTTGCACGTAAATGGCGACCTAAATCATTTGCTGAAGTGGTTGGACAGGATCAGGTATTAACGGTTCTGTCTAACGCCTTAACCTTAGGGCGCGTACATCATGCTTATCTATTCTCAGGAACCAGAGGTGTGGGGAAAACCTCTATTGCACGCTTACTGGCAAAGGGGCTCAATTGTGAACGAGGCGTTACCGCCACGCCTTGTGGGGAATGTGATAATTGCCGAGATATTGAACAAGGGCGTTTTGTTGATTTACTCGAAATTGATGCCGCCTCAAGAACAAAAGTCGAAGATACGCGCGAAATATTAGATAATATTCAATATTTACCTACACGAGGACGGTATAAAGTCTATCTTATTGACGAAGTGCATATGCTATCACGCAGTAGTTTTAATGCCTTATTAAAAACCTTAGAAGAACCACCAGAACATGTTAAATTTTTATTAGCAACCACTGATCCGCAAAAATTACCGATTACTATTTTATCTCGCTGTTTACATCTACATCTAAAAGTACTCAGCATAATGCAAATAGAAAAGCAGCTCACACATATCTTTCAGGCGGAAGCATTGACCGCTCAACCACGAGCATTACAGTTATTAGCTAAGGCGGCAAATGGAAGTATGCGTGATGCGCTGAGTTTAACAGATCAAGCCATTGCTTTAGGTAATGGGCAAGTCAATGCGGAAGTCGTCATGCTTATGCTTGGTTCGTTAGATGAGCATATACCATTTTCATTGGTAGAGGCATTACTTAATGGCGATGGTAATAAATTACTCACTTATATTAACCAAGCCGCCGAACAGGGGGGGGATTGGGCTACTTTATTGACCGATACCGCGGCGTTACTTCATCAAATTGCTATGCTGCAAGTAATACCTACCGCACTGGGTGAATACCAACACCAAGAAGAACGTATTCGCCATTTAGCACAAATGATGACGCCGCAAGATATCCAGCTTTATTATCAAATATTGATAGACGGGCAAAAAACGTTAGATAATGTGGAAGATAAAAAAATGGTCGTTGAAATGACGTTTTTACGTGCTTTGGCATTTCAACCGAACGTATTTCAAGCGTCTTATTCTGCCTTATCATCAACAAACAAAGCCAACACTGAAACCAGCTCAACGCCGTTGCCAGTTAGCCCGTCAGTATTATCAGAGAACAAGCTTTCGTCAATAGAAACCCAAACTCATCGCATAGAAACTAAGGCTAAAGGAGAGCCTGAACAAGAGCAATCATCTAATACATCAGTAGAAACGGGATTGTCATCAGTAACGCAACAAATTTTACAAGCACGAGAAAAATTAGTTAAACAGAGCGATAGTAAACCAAAAAAGTCTGAACGGGGAGTACCTGCGCCTTTAATAAAATCCTCTCGTCTTGAGCAGGTTAAGCAAAGCCATTACGCTTCAGCGCAGCCGTTACCAGCACTTAACCAAATAGAGCCTCAACCTGTCGAGGTGAATGCCGAAAGCTACCAATGGCAAGCGACTAATCAAATAGAGAGAGTCAATACTTCTTTAACGCCGCAACATTTGCGTCATATCGTTGAGCATGAAAAAACACCCGAATTAGTCAAAAAATTAATTACTGAAGCCGTTAAGGTTGATCATTGGTCGGCAGAAATAGAACAACTTAATCTATCGCCGATGTTAAAACAACTTGCTATTAATGCGTTTATTGAACCATTGAGTGATGAACAGCTTGTTTTACATTTACGATCCAGTCAAGCACACATGAATAAACCAAATCATCGCCAATTGTTACAAGAACGATTATCCACCCATAGGGGGAAACCATTAACAGTTGAGATAGTGATAGATGATAGCCAAACAGCAAAAACGCCGCTAGAGTGGCGAGAAGTGATTTATCAACAAAAGCTGATGGAAGCAAAAAAAGCGATTCATAATGATAATAAAGTTGCTTTGTTATGCCAATTTTTTGATGCGCAGATTGATGAAGAGAGCATTCGTCCCGTATAATAGACAATAATTATTTAACGCAATGAAATAAAAGAGGAAAATTTTTATGTTTGGTGGTAAAGGCGGTCTAGGTAATTTAATGAAGCAAGCGCAGCAAATGCAAGAGCGCATGCAAAAAGCTCAAGAAGAGATTGCTAATATTGAAGTAACCGGAGAATCAGGCGCAGGCATGGTTAAAGTAACCATCAATGGCTCACACAGTTGTCGACGGGTGGAGATTGATCCATCACTGTTGGTTGAAGATGAAAAAGAGATGCTTGAAGATCTAATTGCTGCGGCGTTTAATGATGCTAACCGTCGTATTGAAGAAGCTCAAAAAGAGAAAATGGCACAAGTGACTGGTGGTATGCAATTACCTGCTGGTTTTAAAATGCCATTTTAATTGATATATGCAAACCAGTTCTTTACTTGAATCATTGATGGAGGCATTGCGCTGTTTACCGGGGGTTGGCCCTAAATCAGCGCAACGAATGGCTTTTCATCTGTTGCAACGCGATCGCAATGGTGGCTTAAATTTAGCAACGACTTTACATCAAGCAATGACCGCTATTGGTCATTGCGAGGATTGCCGTACCTTTACTGAGCAAGCGCGTTGCGCAATTTGCGCTAATCCACGAAGACAGCATAGTCATCAATTATGTGTGGTTGAGACACCGGCTGATATTGTGGCAATTGAACAAACCGGACAATACTCAGGCCGTTATTTTGTGTTATTGGGGCATTTATCGCCATTAGATGGTATTGGTCCAAAAGATATCGGTTTAGATTTATTGGAAAAACGTTTAGCCAATGAACAAATCGACGAGGTCATTTTAGCCACCAATCCAACGATTGAAGGCGAAGCTACCGCAAATTACATCGCTGAAATTTGCGATGAATATCAGACAGTAGCAACACGTATTGCACATGGTGTACCAATTGGCGGGGAGCTAGAAATGGTGGATGGTACAACATTGTCCCATTCCTTTATCGGTCGCCAAAAAATAGAGATATAATTCTATAAATCAACAATCTACATTGGGGTATTTTTATATGACATATCAAGCGGTGGCTTTTGACATGGACGGTACATTACTTAATGGTGACCGGATAATTTTACCAGAAACCGTCAATATACTTAAGCAAATTCAGACCAAGGGCATTAAAGTGATATTAGTGACGGGTCGACACCATTCAGTGGTTTATCCTTATTACTATCAACTAGAATTAACTACGCCAGCTATTTGTTGTAATGGTAGTTATTTATATGATTTTCAACAGCAGCAAGCGTTTGCCGCTAATCCAATGAGCGAGATGCAAGCCAAGTCATTATTACAATTGGTTAACCAATTTGGAATACATACACTTATTTACACTGACACGTTCATGACTTATGAAGTGCTTGATGATCATTTGCAAGGTCTATTTCGTTGGATTGATTCGCTCCCCGAAGCATTAAGACCTGAAATACGTCATGTAAATAGCTTTATTGATACGATTGAACAGGCTAACGCGATTTACAAATTTGCTACAAGTTCTCACGATATACCAGCATTAAAAGCCTTCTCACAAGCCGTTGAAGCCTGCGGTGATTTTGAATGTGAGTGGTCATGGGTTAACCGTGCCGATATCGCGTTAAAAGGGAATAGTAAAGGCAATGGACTAAAAGCGTGGTCTCAAGCAGAGGGTATTCCTCTCAACAAGATAGTGGCGTTTGGGGATAGCTATAATGATATTACCATGTTAAAAAATGCGGGGTTAGGTATTGCCATGGGCAATGCGGATAAAGACGTACAGAAATACGCGGATCGCGTTATTGGTGATAACAACCGCCCAAGCATAGCTGAAACCTTAACCGAACTATTCCTATAATGTTAGAAATTATTTATCAAGACGACTATCTGGTGGCGATTAATAAGCCATCAGGTTGGTTGGTACATCGCAGTTGGTTAGATAAGCATGAAAAAGTGGTTATCATGCAAACTCTACGCGATCAACTTGGTCAACATGTATTTCCGGTCCATCGACTAGACAGGCCAACTTCTGGTGTACTCCTTTTTGCACTATCTGCTGACATCGCCCGCGAATTAGCGGCGCAATTTGCTAATGGTGATATCGAAAAACGTTATCTAGCGATTGTGCGCGGCTTTTTAACCGATGAAGCGGTAATTGATTATCCACTGGTTGAAGAGTTAGATCGTATCGCTGATAAATTTGCCCAGCAAAATAAGCCTGCTCAACCGGCCGTATCCTGTTATAAAGGTTTGGCAACATTTGAATTACCGATTGCCGTAGGACGCTATCCAACCGCGCGTTATTCTTTGGTTGAATTGAAACCAAAAACGGGTCGAAAACACCAACTACGTCGCCATTTAAAACATATTTTTCATCCCATCATAGGTGATAGTAAACATGGTGATTTGCATCAAAATAGAGCGTTTAGTCACTATTTTGGCATTAAACGGTTAATGTTGCATGCTGAATCCCTGTGTTTTATTCATCCCATTTCAAAGCAAAAACAGATTCTGCAAGCGCGATCCGATATATCTTTGTTTGATGTTGATTCTTTTAAAAACAACACACAAGGTAGTCAATTTACTTAAAAAGTTGGATTATTGCGCTATAGTTCAGGTAAAAAGCACGTTAAAAAATGGGGTGTAAAATAAGCGATGTGTGATTTATTATTGATTAATGACCAGATAAAATCGATATTGAATACAATAGGGTAAAATGGATATGAATTCATTCCTCTCTCGATAAGGGCATTTTATCTCATTATATGATAAGGATGGGATAGGGAAATCCCACCCAAACTACTATTTAGTGGCTGTCACTGGTGCTTGCTCATTTCTTATTTCAGGGTAGATCCAAAGTTTATTATCATGAATTTCTGCTAAAAAGATATCTTCCAATTTCTGACCTTGTCGAGCAATTTCTCCCTTTAACCATTCTTCGGTTAATCCTAATTCCTCTAAATTATCGTGATTAATAATATTATTTTCGACCACGACGGTCGCCATTGATTTATCATCTTTTTTTACGACGGTCATTTGCCCATTATATTCAAACCATACATCTTTTAATTGATTTAAATTGGAATAACCACGTTGATGTAACAACATAATAAAGTCGCGTGGTGAGATTTTCGCATCACCAAAGTTATTAGATAACACTTTGCCATTCTTCATCAAGCGGATAGAGTTACCATCCACCATATCTTTAATTTTATTACGTTTAAAGGTTAAATAGCGGATCGATAATAACAACCCTGCCCAAATGGTGGAGGCTATGATTAATAATTGAATACTAATATTGGGATTATAGAGTGGCCCTCCAATAATCGCACCTAAAACCACATTACCGACTTGATCGAGCGCTGAGATAGGTGCTAACGAGCCTTTCCCCGACAAGTTTATATAAATTAATAAGATACAAAATGCGACAATCATTTTTATAATGATATTGATATAGATGAAATCCATAAAATAATTCCTTTATTTCCGGTTTTTCAAAAAATAAGTAAATACAATAGGCCAATGTATTTATTTTTATGTTCAATTTATGACACTAAATTAACACACTAAATGCAATCACCCTATCCGACTGCATGCTGAATCAGCATACCGTATTCATACTTTTTTAGTAAAACGGTTTTATACAAATTTTCATTTCCTTGTGATTTTTATATAGAACATAATTGTTTTTATCTTGATATGGACGTTTGTTTTAATAAAAACTATTTTTGTAAAAATTACCGCAAACTGTTTTAGTTAGTGTGCCGGCGGCATGTTTTTGATAAAAAATAGTTGCTTGATTGTCGATATAGATATTATGGCTAAAATCAGTAATTAGTGCCGCTCATTAATGATATTGAAGATATCGCTTGTCATTAAAAAAATAGATAACATTACCGAGGGAAAGGTAGAACAGATAACCCTATTTATTCAATTTTTTTGTTAAAAAATATCGATAATATCGGTATGGCAATAAAAATCAAATAGGGAAGATTGAAAGCGATGATAGAAAATGATTCAACCTACAACAATAGGAGATAAGTTAAGCCGTGAACCCTATAAATACACCAACTTATGTGCTGGGGCGCTAAGTATGAATAGAAATAAAATAACCTGTTGCCAATATGCGATAAAAGGCTAACTCAACCTCATCTGATAGAGTAAAAATACATTAATAAAATACGGTGCTACATTTATATAATTGACCATTAACCAAGCTAGCTAAACAAGCAAATCATGTTTAGCTAGCTTAAAGCATATAACGTAAAGATAAATGGTAACTTATTGTTAATCATACCTAAGTCCTAATAAAAAAGGACAGGTAGCACTTTGAAATTAGCACTTAATACTAAATACCGCATTTTTGCTATTTATCTTAACTACCAGATGATATAAATAGCTTTACGCTTGTTACATTATAGTGCGCATTTTCCAATTCTAACATTATGCTCTACATTACACCGCAGTAACCATTCACTCTCATTGGTCTCTTCATTGATTGATTCTGAGACAATCTCAAAATTTTGCGAAAGAAAAAAGGCAATGGCATCGTTATTTTTTTTATAAACGTGAACAAGTAGTTCATTATGGCGTTGTTTGGCTTTTTCAATCAATGCTTTTCCCGTTCCTTTTCTTCTAAAATGCGGATCAACAAAGAGTCCTGAAATATAATTCTCAGTTAAACCAATAAAACCTTTTACGCCATCAATATCTTGAACGTAGACAGTAGACATTGGAATTAACATTTCCACTATTGCAGAATTTTGTTTAAAAAAATCAGGACGAATAAAATTATGTGCTTGCTCATTACCTTGCAACCAAATTGCCATAATACGCTTTAGATCTTGGGGTTGATATTCTCTAATCATTTACTTATCTCTTTGCTTATTTATTTAACGATCATTTGATCGCAGATTAATTACTTTTATCATACTCTTAATAGATAAATAAGGAATACTTTTTGAAGGTTAAAGCAAGTGATATTACGTTATTATCAATATTATTAATTTAAATAAAATACATATTTTCAATATAGGCGTAAGTTCAGAGAACCTAATCTTATTGTCATGAGAGAGATGATAACTTTATCATACCATTAGTTGTTAAGTGACCCTATATCTCCTTATTTAGGGTGCAACTGGACAATAAAGCTTGATTATCCATGACTAAAGCATATCTATTACCTGTTTTAATGGTTCAAATTAACGCTAATCATAAGAAAAAACATTACGATTCGTTGATATTCAATCATACTTATTATATTAAGTATAAATAGCGTGTTTTTATATAAGTTAAAATAAATAATGGATTAATTTAAATGAATTCAGTAATCTTTATTTAAAGCCAGTAACAACAAAGCCTAGTAAAACAAACCAGCAAGCAACTATAAACGAGGAGTAAGGTGTAATTTTAATCTAATAGCATAATGAAAACTGCTATTAGATTGCCATATAACCTATAACAACATGCCTAAATGTTCAATGATGAGCTACCACCTTAGCGAATTTATTTTTTGCAAAACATAGTCACATTTTTAAATGAACACAAATTGTATTCATCAAATAATTTTGTCAGTGGGTGGTTAAACAGACTATTTAACCCTTGTTCGTTAATTGTCTGAACATTTCTACATCTAATGCCATTGCTCAAGTTCGAAATTTTGCCAATAACGAATCTAAGACAAGTTGTAAAAAAACAAGTGATAAAAAGGAAGACAGCATGACCAATAAAAAACAAAACACAATAGTAGAGAAGGCACACCATACCGCCAACGGTTTTAAAAATGTTGATCCAGTTAAGATTAAACTAGGCGATACATGGCGTTGGTATCGAGAACGTAAGGTTTTACCGCCTAAAATGGGCTATCCTTTGTTTAATCAAATCTGGTCTGAAAAAATAGATCTCACTTTATCAGGCGATAGAGTATGGTGGATTGGGCATTCAACCACATTAATTCGTTTAGAGAATAAAATGATATTAACTGATCCCATATTTTCTAAACGAGCTTCACCGTTTCAATTTATTGGTCCTAAACGCCGCACACCACCCGCATTAAACATTGAACAGTTACCACAAATTGATTTTATCGTGATTTCGCATAATCATTATGATCACCTTGATTATAATAGTATCCGCCAATTATATGCCCGTTGGCCTAATTTAGTGATGATAGTTCCTTTTGGTTTAAAAAAAACATTATTAAAATGGGGAGTAAGGCGCATCACTGAATTAGATTGGTGGGACGATATCACTATTGATGGGCTTACTTTCTCTGCAACACCGGCTAAACATTGGAGCCATCGCACCCTATTTGATAAAAATAAAGTACTATGGTGTGGTTGGATAATTCAATCTAGCATGAATAGTCATAAAAGAGGTAAAAGCCTTTATTTTATGGGCGATACAGGATACTCACCGATCTTAAAAGAAATAAGTCAGCATTTTCCATCTATTGATTTAGCGTTGATACCCATCGGTGCTTATGCGCCGCGCTGGTTTATGTCATCGCAACATATCGATCCAATCCAGGCTGTACAATTGTATGATGAACTGCAATGCCGCGCTGCCGTTGCGATCCATTGGGGGACATTTGAATTAGCAGATGAACCATTAGATGAACCTCCTCAACAATTAGAACAACTACGAAAGACACGAGCTTTTCATTTGTTAAAAATAGGCGGCAGCTTAGCAATAAATCCTATCGATTAAAGGCGTGGCTAAGACGATAGATATAATATTAAGTTTTTCCAGTTAAAAAAGCGGAAGCAAACGACTGTTTAAATTAGCGGCTACGTGTAATGATATAAGAAACAGATAATAGAATACTTATATAGTAAATTACTGTCTCTTATTAGGATTATTTTTCACTAAACGTTAAGCCGTTTTACCTTTAATTGAAATCGTTGCGCAATAAATAATTTGCACAGATGATCTGCTGGTTTTATTGATAAATGTGCTAATATAAAAACAAAGTAGGTTATTTTAAGGAGTGATGATGACATTTAACGCTATTTTCCTAGAAAAACACGAGAATGGTTATTTTTCATGTAATATTCAATCTATCCCTCAGGCTCAATTAACTCAGCAATCGGGCGATACCTTGGTCCAAATACACTACTCTAGTCTTAATTATAAAGATGCGCTAGCATTAACTAATAAAGGGCCTGTTGTACGTTTATGGCCAATGGTTGCAGGCATTGATGGGGTTGGTACCGTAGTGAGCTGTAAAACTGGAAAGTATAATATTGGTGATAAGGTCATATTAAACGGTTGGGGTTGTGGCGAAACGCATTGGGGGTGCTTATCCCAATATGCTTATTTACACTCAGATTGGTTAATACCGCTACCGACAAGCTTTACACCTTATCAATCCATGGCGGTTGGTACCGCAGGTTACACAGCTGCCTTATGTGTACAACGCATTTTAGACTTTGGGATAAAACCCGAACAAGGTCCCATTTTAGTGACAGGCGCCAGTGGTGGCGTTGGATCCTACGCTGTCGCGCTATTAGCCAAACTGGGTTATCAAGTTACAGCTTCAAGTAGCAAAAAGAGTTGTCATTCGTACTTATCTCAATTGGGTGCAACGAATGTTATGGATAGTCGACAGCTAAAAGATGCAGGGAAACCTTTACAAAAAGAGCAGTGGGCAGCGGTGGTGGATGTTATAGGTTCGCATACCTTAGCCAATGTATGTGCCCAAACCCAATACGGTGGAATCGTGACCTGTTGTGGTTTAGCTCAAGGCATGGATCTCCCCGCAACGGTGGCCCCTTTTATTCTGCGCGGCGTAACCTTAGCAGGTATTGATAGTGTAATGGCACCTTATGATAAACGCATTAAAGCATGGGCTTTACTATCACAATATCTTGATCACTCTTTACTAGAACAAATAGCTAAAAAAATCACACTCGCTGAATGTAAGGATATGGCGGAACAAATCATTGCTGGTCAAATAACAGGGCGTGTGGTGGTTGATGTTAATCATTAAATTAGTTAATTATTAGCTGTAATTTCTCTTATAACAAACATAGGTATTTCAGTAGCAGTGAGTGGATATAAATAACCAGTTATAATTTGTATAGCAATCGCCATTGACAGACTAGAAATCCCATCCTTATTAAAAAAACAAAAATGGTTAATTATAGAGAGAAATTACTAATAATTAATAAATTATTCATCTATTTTTTAATCGCGTAGCGCTAGCATCTAAAGCTTTTTTTATTGGAAAAGGATATGATTAAAGCTTAGATAAATATTTATATCATCAGTAATTCAAGTCATCACATTTTCTTTTACACTAAAAACAAAATGTGCTGTTTAGCAAATTGTTTCAACTTAAACCCCACTATTTTGATATATAGCTAATATTCACCAGACACGACAATAGGGCCATTAGTGAATATTAGAATGGAAAGTCCATTAATTAATAACAGACAATCGATTATTACTAATAACAATCTAAATTATATATAAATATAATCTTTACTAAATTAACTTTTTTAATACAATACTATGTAAAAATATGGATGTGTTATACAAGCTAAACTCAATGCGCTATTGGAGGTTAGAGAATTATTAACTTATATAGACATCGTTCATTACACGTAAGCAATTTCTTTAATAATGGAAAACTATAGGCAAAAACTATATGTGTGAAAATAATTATCGAATGGAATTTAGCTTTACAACAGCATCAGCTTCACAAAATAAAGAACAAATTATATATATTGAAAAATCACGAACTATTATACCTATCGTGTTTATTCCTGGAATAATGGGAAGTAATTTAAGCGCTATATCTGAACAAACCAATGATAAAAGCACAGAAAAAGTTTGGCGCTTAGATGATAGTATTTCAGCAATTGGTTGGTCATTTCCGTATTACGGCACAGCAAAAGCAAGAAAATTAGAGTTTGATCCAGAAAAAACCGAAGTCGATGATCGCGGCTTAGTGATTGATGCCGCAGCAAAAGAAATTGCACAAGTAGAGCAGGAGTATGAGAATGAAATTCGCAATTTATATGAGGATGATACCGAAAAACTGATCAACGCTTACAAAATTAAACAACAAAAAATTGAAATGGCGATAAAAAATAATCCTGAAAATAAATATTTTGGTACAAGAAAAGAACGCGGTTGGGGAACGATTGCCTATATTAGTTACGGTCAGTTTTTAGAAACCTTCCAAGAAAGTTTATTTAACCCTAAGGGGCATTTGACGGAAAATTTAGCTCGTTTAACCAATCCCCCTTCATTTACATTAAATAAAGATTCAAAAGTATCGCTATCTTTTCAAAAACAGCATATTGAACATTGCCAATCTTTTCATTTACCTGTACATGTAATGGGATATAACTGGTTAAAATCAAATGCAGACAGCGCTAAACAGCTTAAAAATTTAATTGAAGTCGATTTGCCAGAATACTATAAAAAACGCGGGCAAACATGCCATAAAGTTATTTTAGTTACCCATTCCATGGGGGGATTAGTAGCACGTTACTATACCGAAGCTCTTGGTGGTAGAGATAAGGTATATGGTGTGATTAATGGCGTCCAACCCTCTAAAGGCGCTGTTACTGCCTATACGCGAATGAAACGGGGATCCGAGATTAATAATTGTGAAGGAATAGGTAAAATAAAAGATTGGATTATGGAACATATTATTGGTAAAGATGCTGCTGAAGTAACGGCAGTCTGCGCACAATCTCCTGGACCGCTTGAATTATTACCCACACCAGAATATGGAATGGAATGGCTAACCATTACTGATCCTGATGGAAAATCGGAGTCTTATCCCAAAGCCGATCCTTATAACGAAATTTATTTAGCCAAAGATAAATGGTGGTGTGTATGTGAGCCTCATCTGATTAATCCATTAAATGAAGATTATAATCAGCAACAAATGCAGGAAGATTGGAATAAATATAAAAATATAATTAAGTATAAAGTAAAAAAATTCAATGATGCTATCGCCAATAAGTATCATCCCAATACCTACGTGTTTTTTGGTTTAGGAGATGAGCATGATAAGATTAAACCTGAGTTTTTAACCTATCAAACCGCTCACTGGCAAGGTAGTTTTGCTCAGGGTTATCAAACAACAACGATGTACACAACCCCTAACCATATTGGTGCAGTAAATCGCCTTAATTTGAAAGAATTATCAGAGATTAGGAGTATCGTTCCAAGACGGTATGATTGGAAAGATGCAAAGATAGAAACACATTATGGTATTTATTCTACAAAAATAGGCAATATTAGCGAAATATACCGTCTTTTACCTGCAGATAGTAATGGTGACGGTACGGTATCACATCATTCAGGGGCGATCTCCATGAATCACCTACAAGCACGAATGCATTTACCCATAGGGCACGAACCTGCTTATCAAAGTATGATTAGTCAGGAATTTACCCTGCGTGCTATTGTGGATATTTTGCAAAAGGTAAAAATTGATGAATAAAATACGCGAATTTTATAAAAAACATCATCTTTTTATTAAGATCTTCACCATTATTGCAATTTCATTAATGATAATTCATCACTATTTTAGAAGGGATATTCTTACGATGACACTGTCCACTGAACAGCAGCAACAAGTAACCCAACTATTGGAAAATTCGCCAACGCGTTGCATTGGTGCATATTTGATTAATCTACCTATCCAATTTAAGATAAATCAGCAGGGTTTCTTATATTATCAAAATAATGGTTTTATTATACGTTCTCGACAACAATACTTACCGGCATTTAAACAACTAATTACTTTACGCGAGCAAGAATTAAAAAATACTCAACCTGTTGATCCGATTGATGGTGATTTTTTAAAAGCTATTTATCCTGTTCACACAAGTGATCCAAGTAAAATGCAAGGAATTATTTTTGAACGTATGGAATCAATATCCGCATCTGATATTCTTAGGGTTTTAGAAGCGTATCGTTGGCAGGATAATGTAACCATAAGAATTGAAATGAAAGCATTTAATGGATTAGGCGAACAATATGCGGAAGAGCGTGAAAAAAATCCTGAATCTTATCCTAATAATGTCCCCGAAAAATTAAATGAAATACATAAATTATTTGAACGAATTAAGATACGTGATGATTTTACTATCCCCACTGAAAAAGGCTTTTGTTTTTTACACGGTTTTATGCAAGGCGAAGATCGTAGATGGAAAGATATGACTTTTATTTATCGACATAACCAAATAGACGATTTTTATTTCCGTATAACATCTAATGATTTTGCAGGTGATTACGCCTTGCTTGATAAGCCTGAAGGCTATGTTACACAAGGAAGAGGTTATACGATTTATAAAGGGACACGTACTAGTAATCAGCTACTGCTTGAGGAATGGATAGCTCAAGGAAAGTTTTTTGTTGATGAAAAAGGATTTGAAATTGATGATATCGGTTATGTGTTTACTTTAGGGATTCATATGACTGATCCAACTTATGAAACGCCACAATTACGTATAAAAATGTATTATAAAATACCACTTGATCGTACTAACGCTTATACTGAAGATCAATTAATGGTTATTTGGCGTGAAATCACAAATAGCATTAAACTTAGATCCAAAGAATTTGGATTAGATTAGTTTTTACTACTAGTTATCTATTAACCTAAATTGTAGGGGCTATGAAAGGAAAAGAGCCTTACTATCAGTATTAGCTTTAATCATATTGCGATCCTATGTTTAAGATATTGATGAGAGAATAATTACAGCGACAAACCTATTTGAGTAACGCTAAAAATATACTGTAACGTTTAGGATGGTTTGATCGCTTTGGCAAAAACACCTCGTCTAATTTATTCACTATAGCAATAACTGCTTCTGTTCAAAAAAAGGATTTTATAGACTGATATACCTCAGGTGCTAAAAAACGTGTTTGGGGCAATTCCATTTATTCTAAAAGAAAAAATAAAAGGGGGAGGGGAAGTAATTTCAATCTTACAAAAAGCGACGTGTCGCTTAGACATCTACCTCAATCTTCCTAAAGGTAAAGCGCAAGATTTACAGTAAAAGATAGAAAATGCTGACGTATCTTCTTTTTACCTAGGAAAGAAAGGCTTAGCTTATGTTGTTGATATTAAACAACGGAAAAAGATATCATAAGATATATGATTAATTAATCATTATTGATAATAGAGAGCAGATCCCCGCTTATCTGCGTTTAAGTTGTATAAGATGAGTTTTCACTTTTGAGTGATATCTTTTATACAAAAAATTGTAGGAGTTAACCAATATAATTGATTCTCCTGCAATTTTAGTTATACCGACTAACGGTATAAACTTTTTTAATTATCCTATTAATTGAATTTAAACATCAAGCTTTAGTTTAAGACGATTTCCGCAATATTATCATCGGTAAAGTGCTATGGGTTGTGATTCTTACATCTCTTGGTATTTTAACTCCGCCTCCGAGATGTTGTCATCGATCATTACCATTACTAAATTATTAATCTCTTTACTTATTAGACTAATAACATATTGATAATTGATTCAATACCCGATTTTGATACCTCTGTTTCTACTCAATAATTGTATTTGTTTATCAACCTTTAACGATGATACCAAATTAAAAAATAACTAATCGGCTAACTAAATAGCTCCTTTAGTTATCACCTCCCAACTCAAACCAAACTTAGCTAAATATTTCTTTAACCGATCCGCATCATTACTGCGTTGTTTTTTGGTACGGGATACGGCAAATAATTGCCTACCTGCGGCAGAGAGTGACTCGTTTTTTTGGCATATTTCGATCACTTTTTCTAGTTGATAGCGGTCGAACTCATCGATATCGCTTGGAATTAACGCTTGATCATTTCTACTTTGCCCCCAATTTTGTTTTAAACGTACAATTTCTTGTTCCACCTGTTTAAGGGTGATATTTGCTTGTGGGGCTAACGTTGCCATTCGAATAATAGAACTATTTAGCTCACGAAAATTGCCTTGCCATAACGCATCTGGGGAGGTAGCAAAAGCTAAATAGGCTCGCCGTGATTGTTGATTAAATCGTGGCATTATGCCATGTTCTTTGGCATAGCGCGCCAATTCATAATCAATATTCGGTTCGATATCCTCTTTGCGTTCGGCTAAACTGGGTAATTGATAATGCCACAGATTGATTCTAGCAAAAAGATCTTCGCGAAATTCACCTTGTTTTATTGCTTGTTTCAGATCTTTATTGGTGCCGGCAATTAATTGAAAATCACTTTGTACCGCATTATCGCTACCAAATGGGTAAAACTGCTTTTCCTCAATGGCTTTAAGCAGCATCGCCTGCTCATCGAGTCCCAGTTCGCCAATCTCATCTAAAAAAAGAAGTCCCCCATTCGCTTTTTTTAATAACCCTGTTCGAGCTAAATTAGCACCAGTAAACGCCCCTTTTACATGCCCAAATAAGCTTGACATAGCACTGTCACCACGTAAGGTTGCGCAGTTAATTTCAACAAATTCGCCGCTAATTTGATGATGATGTTGTTTGAGTAAATAAATTTGTTTGGCTAAAAATGATTTACCTGCGCCTGTGGGTCCGGTTAACAATATTGGCGCATAAGAACGAGTGGCAACTTGCTCAATTTCGGCAATCATTCGATTAAATTGTTGATTACGTGTGGCAATCCCTGACTTTAATAGATCAGTGGCTTGGTTGGCATACTGTTGAAAACGGGTCAGAATTTGATCGTAACGATGTAAATTCAAATCGATAATATTCATCTTTCCGCGCGGCAGTTGCGCAATAAGTGCCGCTTCGGTTAACTCAATATAGGATTGTGAGTGAGATTGATGTTTATTGGGTGGTGATACTTGCAATAATTTAGCAGGATAATAGCGAGATTCTGCCAATAGAAACCAACAAATCTGCGCAACATGTGTGCCAGTGGTAATATGCAAATAGTAGCTTTCTTGGTCTGGATCAAAGGCATAATATTTGGCAATATCAAAAAGACAAGTATAAACTTGCTCAAAATCCCACGGATCGTCAATATTAACCACCATCGGGTGCACTTCTGTTTGTGGGGAGACAGTTTTAATATCTTTAATTACTTCACAAAGCAGATGATAATCATTCTGATAATAAAGCAGTTCTAAACGGCTAATCGGTGTATCTGGCTGATAACATAAATCAATAGTAGGTCGCCAATGCCTCCAGCGTCGTTTACCTTTCCCGCGTTGATCAAGCACATTACCTAAAAAACCAAATACCACATTCTTTTTCATGATGTTATAAAAATTTATAAATTAATAGAATAAATTATAAAAAATAAATCTATCAAAATCCATCCACGTTCTGCCTTTAGTTAGATTAAATTTATTTTTTGATTTTAAATCATATAGTTATAAATTATTTTTGGTGGGTTTTTATTTTTGGCACGCTTTTAGCACTATTTATAATCGTAAATCGTAAAAACGTTTTTATTGCTCTGGCGAACAACCGTTAAATATAAATCGATCTTATAACTATAAACTAAGTTTATAAACCATGTAACTGCGCGTTACCTAAACATTAAAAGGAATAAAAAATGACACACTATAATCTATTACAAACTGAAAATGCCAAACCGATTAAAATGTGGACCAAAGGCGTACCAGTTGAAGATGAAGCGAAAACGCAGCTAACAAAAACCGCTCAACTTCCTTTTATATTTAAACATTTAGCCGTTATGCCTGATGTGCATGTTGGTAAAGGTTCAACTATCGGAAGTGTAATTCCAACGATGGGGGCAATTATACCTGCGGCGGTAGGGGTAGATATTGGTTGCGGTATGATTGCCGTGCAAACATCGCTAATGGCAACTGATTTGCCCGATAATTTATTACCGCTGCGCAATGAGATTGAAAAAGCGGTACCACATGGTAGCACACCATTAAAACTAGGACGCGATCAGGGAAGTTGGGAAAATCCGCCAACACTTATCCAACAATATTGGCAACAACTTTTACCGGGATTTAAAAAAATAACAGAAAAATACCCCCACTTAGAACAGACTAATAATTATCGCCATTTAGGAACCTTAGGTACGGGTAACCATTTTATCGAAATCTGTTTAGATGAAGCTGACCGCGTATGGATCATGTTACATAGCGGTTCGCGCGGGGTTGGAAATGCGATTGGTCGTTTCTTTATTGAGCTGGCTAAAAAAGATATGGAAGTACATATAAAAAATTTACCAGATAAAGATCTTGCTTACCTTAATGAAGGAACTGAGCATTTCGATGATTACATCGATGCCGTACATTGGGCGCAAGAATTTGCTCGCTTAAATCGTGAAGCTATGATGAACAATGTGATACTAGCCATGCGTAAAATTATAACCAAACCATTCACCACCCACCTATTAGCGGTGAATTGTCATCATAACTACGTACAAAAAGAGAAACATTTTGGCGAAGAGATTTTTGTTACCCGTAAAGGTGCGGTATCTGCTAAAAAAGGCGAATTAGGAATTATTCCTGGATCAATGGGGGCAAAAAGTTATATTGTACGCGGACTGGGTAACGAAGAAAGTTTCTGTTCTTGTTCCCATGGTGCAGGACGTGTTATGAGCAGAACCCAAGCGAAAAAGCATTTCACGCTGGAAGATCAAATCAAAGCCACCGCGCATGTTGAATGCCGTAAAGATATGGATGTTATTGATGAAATCCCCATGGCTTATAAAAATATTGAAGCAGTCATGACGGCACAAAAAGAACTGGTTGAAATTGTTCATCAATTAAGACAAGTGGTGTGTGTAAAAGGGTAGAAAGGATCGAGGAGTAATTCCTCGATATTAAACCATTTGAAGTAGGATCAAGCTTGATTATAATATTGTCCCTTAAATTATCCATATTAATATTGCTGAACGCAAATATGAGCTTTGTAAGAAAATCGATATCTTCCTCAATGTTTATATTATTAGATATAATTATATCGTCTGTTAAATCTAACAATTTAGCCTGTCCAGAGAAAATCATGGAATAGCCCTAATGCAAAACCGAATCAAACAGAAGTTAATCGAAATAGAACAACAACATCATATACAGATCCTTTATGCTTGTGAGTCAGGCAGCCGTGCTTGGGGATTTCCATCGCCCAATAGTGACTATGATGTGCGTTTTATTTATGTACATCCTTTAGATAAATATTTGTCGATTGATAATCCAAGTTCGCATCTTACGTTTCCAATTGATGATGAGCTTGATTTGCATGGTTGGGATTTAAAAAAGACCTTAACCCTCATTCGTAAATCCAATACCACGCCATTTGAGTGGCTGCAATCACCGATTGTTTATCAGCAAAATGCCCCTATTGCTGAGCAATTATGGCAACTTTGTTCTGACTTTTTTAATGCGCGTGGCAATATTCATCACTATTTAGGTATTGCCAAAAGCGCCTTACAAAGTAGTGAAAGGCAGCAGATTGGCATCAAAAAGCTATTTTATGTTTTAAGGCCACTACTTTGCGCAAAATGGTGTTTAGAAAAGCAACAAATTGCCCCGATGACTATGGGGCCATTATTAACCCTGCTACCAAGTGATTTACAGCAGCAAATTAATGATCTTATTGCCTTAAAAGCTACCATGCCAGAATCTAAGTCAATTACCATCGATTCACACATCGTGACATTTATTGAGCAATCAATGACTGAGATAACAAAAGGTACGCACGCTATTACTGAACGTCATTTTAAGGCGGATAAATTAGAGCACTTTTTTCGACAAACATTAATTTACTTTAAATAAATTAAGGACAATGAAATGACAATCGACGATTTAAAAGCGCAAAATTTAATTTTATTTGAAGTTATTAGCGGTAGTCGAGCTTTCGGGTTAGAAACGGCAACGTCCGATACTGATATAAAAGGTGTATTTTATCTACCTAAAGCGAGCTTTTATGGTCTAGATTATATTCCACAAATCAGTAATGACACGAATGATATTGTTTATTACGAATTAGGGCGATTTGTGGCGTTGTTACTTAAAAATAATCCCAATCTTTTAGAAGTGTTAGCCTCTGCGCCAGACTGCATTCTTTATCAACATCCCATCATGCAAAAACTAACACTCGATCTGTTTTTATCAAAACTATCCAAGCAAACCTTTGCGCACTATGCCATGTCGCAGATAAAAAAAGCCAAAGGATCTAATAAAAAAATTAACAAATCGATAGCGGTAAAGCGTAAAACGATACTCGATTTTTGTTACATTATTGAAGACCAACACACCTATCCATTAAATGATTGGCTCGCTCAGCATAATTTTAAACAACATTTATGTGGACTAACCACCATTCGCCAAGGGCGAGATCTCTATGCGCTGTTTTATGATCCTTCTGGAACTTGTGGTTATAACGGTATTATACAGCAACAAGATTCAAGCGAGCTCTGTTTATCACCCATTAAAGCCAATAGCCCGATGGTGGCTTATTTAAGTTTTAATCGTGATGGCTATTCATCCCATTGTCGGGAATATAAAGAATATTGGTCATGGGTTGAAAAACGCAATCCGCAGCGTTCCTTAAATAATATTGAACAAGGGAATAATTTTGATGCAAAAAATATGATGCATACCATCCGCTTATTACAAGTTGCTCAGCAAATTATGACACAAGGCACGATCACCAATAAACGGAGCAATCGGGAACAGCTTCTTAGTATAAAAAATGGGCAATTATCTTATGATGAGATCATACAGCTTGCTGAGTCGTTATTGGCGGATATTGAAAACGCCGCAATGTCATCATCATTACCTGAGGTTCCTAACTCCGACAAAGCAATACAAATTTTGGTTGATATGCGTGATACTTTATACCAGTAATCTTCTTTATAAATTGCTAAAAGATAGGCAGGACTCTAAGGATTAGCTTAATTTTCTTACAATGAATTCAAATGAATACGATGTTAGATTGAATTTTGAGAATAGATTAACGTTATTTTATGTTATCGCTGTAAAAAAGATGCAGGGCTCTATACCGTTTCATTATCTCGATGCATTCTTTAACAAAAATAAAAATATAAAATTCGGCAAGAAATAAACAGTTAAGAAAATAGTACTATAATAATGAACAGAATTTTTAAATTTAATACCAATAAGTGGAACGACAAACATGAAATTGACTAAAGCTAACTTAATTTGTACTTTTTTATTGCTATTCATATTCTTGCCCTCCATTACTTTTGCTAAGTCAATAAACCGTTCTCATCATGATAATTTACTACCGATAGGCATGCCCAAAATAAAAAATTTAAAAAATATTCAATCAATCAATGCCAATTGTGAGATTGATTTTTTCAATAGTACAGAACAAGCAGCAAAAAAATACGATGCACAATGCCCACTAAGTGGTTATTTATCTTCTGTAACGGCTGAAAAATTAAAAGCAGAAATTAGTGAAGGGAAAAAAGTATATATCTACCGATCCAATTCGTTTTCTCTTTACCTCAAAAACACAATAACTATTCCAGAACTTGCTCCAAAAGATCGACCTGAAGACTATTACCTTACTACTTATCGTTCTGGTATTACGCTATTTATTGAAAAAGAAAATAACATCGTTGATGAATTAATTATCCATTTATATGACGAAAACAATTTTGGTTGGACAACTGAATTAGATTATTACATAGATAAAGATCTGAATATTTGGTTGTTAGAGCATTATCTTACTGAAGAAGGAACAGGAATATCCTTATGGGCTCATTATAACATAGACCAAAAGGCGATGAAATTTAATCCCAAACAGATATACGCAAGTAATACTCAGGTGAATTTTCCTGACAATTTTATTGTTTTTAAAGATAATAAACAAAATCAAGATGAATTAGAGATGTGTTTAAAAGACCAATCAAGTCATCATTGTGAGTATGACCAAATCTACTTTTATTATATTGATAAATTAAAGAAAAAAATCGCGCTACTTGATAAGAAGAAAAAAGCTAAAAGCGGTCGCTTTCAATCCTTGAAAAAGAAAAGGGATAAATTATGTTTAAATAATAAACCGCTACAATTAGATGATGGTAGCACTAGATTTTTTTTCATAAATGTTTTTTCATGTGAGATAGCAGAATTAAAGCGTGAAATCAATCAAGTTGAAATAGAATTAGAAAAATAAGTGTGTGAGCGTGCGCAATATCCTGTGTCATTTCGCTGAACTATGTATAAAAAAATGGCACATATTGTAAAAATTGATTTTGAAAAAGTAATAAAGTTATTACAAATGACCAACCATTAATGGGTAAAGATGGCATTTTAATGCCATCATTCAAACAACGCTGCACTTGTTTGTAAGGTGATTTATACTACGATGCTAACTCACTACCCAATTGATTAACTAAGTATTCTACTTGGTTATATGCTGTCGTTGGGTAAACGATGATCCATAGACTATCATCTCCAGATATGACGTTAGCAAGACTAAAACCTTGTTTTTTAAGTTCTCGATTAAAATCCGCTAACACCCCTTCGTTTGAAACCGTTGTTCGGTTATCGTAATAACGCATATTAGGGAACGAAATACGGCTAACACCAAAATTACTGAGTAACAGCTCTTCAATCCCTAATTTAAGCTCATCAACCCCCTTTTTTCCAATCGATTTGTAGCATAAATTCAGGTTGTAATATATCGCCTAATATCTCAACTTGGCGAAAAGTGATCAGTTCCTCTTCACTCACTAAATAATCCGCTTCAATTTTCTCATCCTCGTCCTCATCCTATTTATAATAATCAATTACATCATTAATCCACTGTAAATCAGGGCTGTTAGTCAAAAGCATCACTAAGTTTTTTAACTCTTGTCTGAATTCATCGGTAATAGCCCATTACATATAATATGCCTTTCTTTTTTAACTGATTTTTTTACTATTTTAAACTCGCTGTTTTTATCATAAAGCAAATGACACGGTCAAATTAACCTTGTAGCGTTAATCTAAAAATGTTATAAGTTTTTATTAATTCAATGCTTTTTTCTAAAAAATTCATTTTTGAGTGCGGATTCAATATCGTATGTCATTTCACTAAGCCACGCACAAACCACGCCAGAAAAGCTTAAATATTAAAATAAGCTCTAGTCAGAGTTAATTATTAGTATTTCTCTTCCATAACCAATAATGCAGTCGTCTTGTTCTTTGTAAGTAAAGTTAAATTTCTTATTTAATTCTTTTATTATTTTTTTGTTCAAATCAGTATTTGCAAAACGAAGGTTTTTTGCAATAAATAGTGTTGAAAAATAACTTTCAACACTTGAGTTTTGTTCTATATTTTTAAGTAAATTATATGTTTTTTCTGCACTCAATTGAGGTATTTGTTGAATTAATAAAGTATATTTATCGACTAAAGGAAATGTTTTATCTTTAAGTAATTCGGTTAATATTCCCAAACAGATGCAATCAAATTCTATGATTTGAGCTTTATATGCCACACACAATTGTTTTATTATACTTTTCATCTCTTTTTTCGCTGAGTTGTAGTAGTGATTACTAGTAATATAATTCAAATCCTCAGGGGTAAAATTGTCTTCTAAAATTTTCTTTTGAAGCTCTACAGGGTAATTTGTATTTTTGATAGAAATAGGTTTACTTGTTAACTCTAACAATGAAATTTTTTGTTCTAAGCTCAAATTTTCTGACAATAAGTTAATTATCTCATTATGATCAATAAGTGATGAGTTCTCTTTTAGCTTATCAATGTAGCTTTCATAATTATACGTAATAAGTTCTAAAACATTGTCTGGATAATATTCTCTTATAAACGCCAAATCTTGTTTTTCTCCTAAGCCAATAGCTTTATGCTGAATTAAAATTGATATCTTTTCTTTATCAATATTTTGATAGTCAAAATCTTCATAATATCTACCATTAAACCATGAAATTAACATACTGTATTTGCTATTATTTATGCCTGAATTCACGGTTATTTTTCTAAAAAATAGGTTTAGTTTATCGGCTTTTGAAATCAAATTATTAATATCCGCCTCATCTGAGGTAATATTTTGTGGGTTTTTATTGATGAATTGGATTAATTGTTCATTGATTTCTCTTTCTGCTCTATGTTGCAATTCATATTTGAAGAAATAATGAACAATATTTTCTGCTGAATAGGCTATTTTTTGTTTTTCAAGTAACGCATTCCAAATGCCTTTATCACTAATATTATTTAATTTTGTAATTATTGTTGAAAGTTTATAAATATAGGCTTTTTTTACCGATGAAGATATCTCATCATGATTTAAAATAAAAAATACCGTCTTTTGATCATCGTTAATTGTGGCGATATCTGATTCGATGATAGATAAGACCAGATTTTGGAGGTTATTATTACTATATGACTTTATTGGAGAATTATTATCTAATGCTCGTAGAGTTTGTATAATCTGAGAATCAAAATTTTGTTTAGCATATAAATTTTCTAATATGTGTTTGACATTATCATAATTGGGTTGATAGTTATCATTTTTTTCAATGAATTCTAGTAACTTAGGGGGTGATTTTTCAATCTTATTAAATTTATTATTTAATTGTTTAAAAGCAATAGTTATTTTAGATAAATTTGATTCATCGAGTATGTTAAAAATTGTATTCCATTTATCATCAATAAATAGAAAATCAGGTGAATCCTCAATCAATTTTTTTAGATGACCATCTTCATTCATTTCATTTAATACGGCTTCATGATGATTATGAATAAATGAAAGATAGAGATAAAGTATCTGGTTAAATGTCGTTATCTGACGCCACATCAATGAGTCTTGTTGATTCAATTCTTTTATAAATAAACACAGATAGTCAGGGGTATATCTTTCATCTTTATTTAACAATAAATCGTAGCATCTTACTAAATAGCATTCTATAAATTTAATATTAGCACATGAAATTGTAATAAATTGAGATAAATTTTCTGTTTTATTTGTTGCTAAAATATAATCTAGTAAAGAATAATTTAAAACATATTCCTCAATAAACCTATTTGCCTTATCAGCATTTAATCTTTTTAGCACCAGCTCTGGTTTTTTTAATTCGAGCTCCCACTCGGTATTGATACGTTCATTAATATTACGCAGAAATAACGTATCATTTTGGGATAATCCATCTGTATCAAAAAAGCCAGTATAATCACTATAATATTCATCGATATAACCTTGAATAATTAACATACGTAAAAGAGGAAAGTAACAAGAAGATGATAGTTTTTCATACTCTGCTTTATATTGTGCATACTTTTTATCTGCTTTTTCCTGTTCTGTATCTGCGTTGAGATGTGTGGCAAATAATGTCTTTATATCAATACGTTCTTTATTTTGCTTAAACTTAATGACTTCCGTGATATTCTTCGGTATCTTTAATTGTGCTTTTTCTTTCTCTAATTCGCTAATTTCCGCTTCAAGTGTTGATTTTTTATTAGCAGTAACGATTTCAATTGCTTTTTTTCGTTGTTGATATTCAGCATTGTCTTCAAGTTCATCAAAGAATGGTTTGCAATCTATTTTATAACTATTATCATAATCATTTGTTATCCAGTTATTTTCTTTTAAAGCTTGAAAAAATTGTTTTTGATTGAGCCGTAAGACATCTTCTTCACCGATATAACGATAATATTTAAAGTCAATTTGGTTATCAAAGCTGATATATAACGCACCTAACTCATCAAGATTCTTTAAATGGCAATCTTCTATTATGCTAATCTTATTTTTTAGCAACTCAATGTCATTATCAATTTTTTTTATTCGATTTTGAACAGTTTCACTTTTTTGCATTTTTAATGATTCAATAATGCGATGAACCACACCTTGCCCTAACCCCAATCGAGTTAAAGAAAAATCAGCAGGAAAGATGTTTTTATAAACGATAATGGCGAGTAATTTTTCATGTCTAAACCAACCAGCATTGTGAGCTAATTTAGTTTTATAAATGATATACTCGTTACAAATATTTTTTATAAGCCGTATATCATCCAAATAATAAGAAAGGTTATCTAAAAAAGTACTAGTAAAATCACTATAAATATTTTGTTTTTTAAAGATCTGCACCATTTTCCCTAATGAATTTGAATTATCCATAACGGGAACAATCGGTAAAATATAATCAAAAAACTTTGCTCGTTCTTTTGATTCAAATATCTCATCTTTAATTAGATAAATAAATTTAATCGGTTTGGGTTTATTTTTACTCTGCTTTTTATTATACGTGTAATTGAGTTCCCTTAATTTATTGAGAATCAAATTATCATCATAGCGGTCAATATCTTCAAAAATGATATAATCTAACTTTGATTGGTTCAAAATATAAATAATTTCATTCAAATATTTATCAAAATAAGAGACATCACATTCTGATGATGAAATATCAATTTCATTCTCAAAAATTTTCAGGTTTCTAATTAAATTGTTACGGCTTTGCAGGTCAACTATTTTATAAAAAATGAAATATACAAATGAACAAAAAAAGAGTAAAAACAATGATGAAGCAATATAATTTTGTTCACTATACCAATTAGTTAGCTGATTTTTGTCAATAAAAATTAAAAAAAATAGAATAACTGTGAAGGTTCCTGACCAAATTATTTTATCCCATTTTGGGGTCTCATTTTTTACTTTAAATTCGGTTGCAGGGATTTTGGCTGGATCAATTTGATGAACAAGTTGATTGATAATTTTTCTTTCTAATATTAACTCATCTTCAAAGATAAGTTCATCACTTTTATTTTTACCTTTAATTTTTGATTCTAATGTCGGTGAAAAATAGGAAAGTGAAATATGAATACCATTTAGGTGTTTGATTTTCTCTTCATATGTTTTAATTACACTGCTTTTTCCTGAGGCATATGGTCCAGCAATCGCAATATTGAGCAAGTCATTTTCTTGAAAGACGAAATCAAGGGCTTGTCTATACCCCTGCATTTCATCATCAGAAAGAAAGGTTGGTGTAAGTTTTTCAAAGGTAGCGTTTTGCTCTAACGCTTCAGCTTCATTTTGGCTGTGTTCCATTCTATATTCCTTATTATGATTTTTTACTTATAAAACGTACTTCTCTTTTAAATTAATTATTATCTTCAATGGGGTAGATGTGGTTTCCAAAATCTTTGTAAGATCGTCAACTTACCTTTTCCACCAAAGTATTAACCAGTATTTTTTAAAATTCAGATTCTGTGTTTTATCTCTAGTGGTTTTACTCTTACCGCTCTCAACCGCTTGCTTTTTTGCCGTTTCTTTCCCTTTTTTGCGAATACACATTAATAATGTGATAAGCAAGTACCTAGTGAAGGCGTTATTAAAGTCCATCCATCAGTTAGGTGTTATGTAAGCTAATATAGGTTTTTGTTGTCATAATCAGATGGGCAATAACTTCGATAATTAAAATAGGGGGACTTAAATCGATAATGTCTTTATCAGTTTTATAAGGAATTAGCGATTCAGCCGGATCATTATGCACCAGAATTCCACATAAGGAGTATTTCATAATCGTAATGCGAAACACATTTAGAGGTTCAACATTGTTCGATTTATGCGAGCCTAGCGTAATGAATTCAATATATAAGGTATTACTTGCTTGATTTATACTAATGCTATACCGATGTTCCCTTGCTTGGGCAATTCACATAATGGATAAAGTACACATCACTGATAATTTCGATATAGTATTTATCATATTTAGTCAGCTTAATATCGATTTTATTAGCTTGTAAAATAAATAGAAAATAATATACCATATCTTTTAAATATATTGTATAGGTTAGCTAAATAAATTAAACAAATTGATATTTTTTGATGATATTATCGGCTATGGTGCACTTGCAGTGGCAATGAATACGATAACCCGCTATACCGAATAAAAACAGAAGTTAATCATGATAGAACGGCTATACCATATACAGATCCTTTATGTTTGTGAGCCAGAAAATTATGCAGAGGGATTGCTATCTTCCAATCTATAACCTGCTAAAAAATAAGCAATCTGCGACGGATTGCTCATACAATTGTTTAATTATCTTGTTGTAACCAAAACATTGCCTCGTAAGGTCTTAATGTTATTTCAGAGCCTAAGAAAGGGGTGTCTGGATAATTACTTAATAATGGGCGCCAGCTCAAACGTTGTAATTGGGGTGGTAATGAGTAATTAATTTTTTTATCGGTAAGATTAGCAATTACTAATAATTGTTGCTGTTGATAACTACGTCTATAAACCCAATAATCGGCAAGGCCTGCGGTAAGGTCCTGATAATCACCTAAAATAAAAATTGGATATCTCTTACGCAGTGCAATTAGTGTTTGATAGCAATAAAATATCGAATCAGCATCATCTAATGCCGCTTTGACATTAATTTGTGGGTAGTTGTTAGCCACTTCAATCCAAGGTTCACCTTGGGTAAAACCAGCATTAACCCTGTTATCCCATTGCATGGGGGTACGGCTATTATCTCTGGATTTGCTGGCTAAAATGGCTAAGATTTCCTGTTTTTCCATGCCCTGTGCAAGTTTTTCACGATAGATATTAAGGCTTTCCACATCGCGATATTGAGCAATATCGGTAAAATGAGGATTAGTCATTCCAATTTCTTCGCCTTGATAAAGATAAGGGGTACCTTGTAAACCATACAGTAGCATTGCCAACATCTTAGCCGATTGTTTATGATATTGATTCTCATGGCCTAGGCGCGACACAATACGAGGTTGATCATGATTACACCAAAAAATCGCATTCCACGCCTGATTATGCATGCCGATCTGCCAGTAACCAATAATTTTTTTCAACTCAATTAAATCAGGCTTGGCTAAACACCACTTATAGCCATTAGGGTAATCGACTTTAAGATGATGAAAATTAAAGGTCATGGTTAACGCTTTGCCATCCAATGCCGAATACTTTTGACAGTTTTCAAGTGTTGTGGATGACATTTCCCCAACGGTTTTAAGTTGCTTGGGTTGAAAGACATCTCGACTGATCTCGTGTAAAAATTCATGAATTCGTGGACCATCGGTATAAAACTGTCGTCCATCTCCCTTGTCATCATCAGGAAAATCTTGCTGTTTCGAGACTAAATTAATCACATCTAATCGAAGGGCATCAACCCCTTTATCAGCCCAAAATTGACATACTTTTTTAATTTCATTACGAACAGTGGGATTTTCCCAGTTTAGATCTGCTTGCTCTTTGGCAAATAGGTGTAAATAGTACTGCTTAGAGGGTTGGTGCCATTGCCAAGCTTTACCGCCAAATTTAGATACCCAGTTATTCGGCTCTTCGCCGTTTTTATTCGCATCTTTCCAGATATAAAATGATCGATAAGGACTATTTTTATCTAAAGCGGCTTTAAACCAAGGATGTTCGGTTGAGGTATGGTTAAACACCATATCCATCATAATTCGCATCTCTCGTTGGTGAGCTTGAGCAATAAGTAACTCAAAATCGGCCATCGAGCCATAGTTTGGATCAATACTATAATAATCTGACACATCATAACCATTATCAATTTGCGGTGATGGATAGATCGGTGTTAACCAAATAGCACTGATACCAAGGCTTTGTAAATAATCTAAGCGCTTAATAATACCTTGTAAATCACCGGTTGGACTTGTGCCACTAGCTTGAAAGCTTTTAACATAAATTTGGTAAATAGTGCCATTTTGCCACCAAGGAATATCGATTTTGTTCATTGTGTACCTTTTTGTTAATCGGTTGGTCGTGTCATTAATCGCACGACAAGTGATGGTTATGTGCGAATTAGTCAATATCTAACAAGCCTTTTTTCTGCTTTATTTTATAAACCAGTGAAGTTAAACCAATAGGAACCACTACCGCCACTAGCATGGCCATTGCATAAATTGACCAATACATAGGTTTAATTGTTAAGATCCCAGGTAATCCGCCCACGCCAATACCATTAGATAGAACGCCAGCTAAACCACAAATTAATCCCCCTAATGCTGACCCTATCATTGCGCATAGCATCGGAAACTTATAACGTAGATTAATGCCATACATGGCGGGTTCGGTCACCCCTAAATAGGCCGATACAGCAGCGGGTACAGACACTTCGCGTTCATTCTGTTTTTTACTTGCCAAAATAATACCTACTACAGCAGAAGCTTGAGCAATATTGGACAGGGCAATGATTGGCCAAATAGGTGTGCCGCCGATATTATTGGTCATCTGCATATCAATTGCTAGCGTAGTATGATGAATTCCAGTAATGACTAACGGTGAATAGATAAAACCAAAAATCATCGCACCGATAAAGGCATAATCACCTGTCATTAAATACTTAACCATATCCGCTATACCATCACCGAACATTCGTCCAGCAGGACCTAAAATAAAATGAGCTAAAAAAACCGACGTCAGTAACGCAAGAATAGGTACAATAACCAAATTTAAATAATCAGGGATAATTTTTCGCAAATGAGTTTCGATCCAACCCAGTGCGAGCCCCGCAAAAATGGATGGAATCACCTGTGCTTGATAACCGACTTTAGCAATAGTAAACCAACCAAAGTCCCACACTTCAGGTATTTTGCTCCCGAGATCATAAGCATTCATTAACTGGGGGGACACTAATGTAATACCAAGCACAATCCCTAATACTGGCGATCCCCCCATTTTTTTGGTAGTAGACCAACAAATAGCAACGGGTAAAAAGTGAAAAATTGCTTCACATGGTAACCAAAGCAGATTATAAATAGCGGCTAACCAAGGATAACTGGCAGTAAGGGGCTGATTATCAATAAATGGCATATCGCCAATTACATTACGTAATCCCAATAATAACCCACCCGCAATTAAAGCCGGTAATAAGGGGATAAATATTTCAGCTAAATTAGCAATGAATCTTTCAAAAACCGATATATTCTGTTTTGTGGTAGCTTTAATCGGTGCTTTACTTAAATTTAATTGTTGAATCAGTACGTTATAATAACTATCAACATTCGTGCCAATAATCACTTGAAACTGCCCAGCATTAATAAAACAGCCTTTAACAAAAGGCAATGCTTCTATAGCGTTAATGTTGGCGGTGTTGGGATCAATTAATGCGAACCTTAACCTTGTTAAACAGTGGGTGACACTAATAACGTTTCTACTACCGCCAACCAAATCAATTAATTGCTTAATTAATTCAGCGTTTATTTTTAAATCTTTAGCCATAATAACGCCCCTTTTAGAGGTAAACGATCAGCCTATCTCATTTTATATTTATTCATAATCGGGTTAATTTTTGATTGCCATTCAGCATAGATTGAATTGATGGATTAATAAATGGTAACAGTTATCCTTTTGTGATTGATATCACATATTGGCAATCAATAAGCATAAATTAAATAACAATAGCTAAAACTAAGCTATCAAATGGTAAGCAATAGTCATTGTTTTGGCGCATACTAAGTAACGTGTAGATATAGATAATGTTCAATTAAAGAACGCCTCTGACTGTCTATCTTTCAAGTAAAAACAGTCATCGACTCTGACCAATAGAGATAACAAGCCTATATCCAAGCTATTTTCATGTAACTATTGATATAAGTCTAAGGCAGGGTATTAATTGCAAAAATAATAGTCGATAGATTCAGTACTAACCGAAACTTAGCACGTTCACTACCTGAGTCGTCACTTCATTGGTCAAAAGCCATTAGGCGGTAAAATAATATGGTGGGTAAAAACAGTCAAACTAATTACTCTTCAGTAAATGATAGCAAATGATCTAAAAGCAGCTAATTATTCCATTAAGCAAAAATAGTAAAGCCCATTGTTGATTAAATAAATATGACGATTAATAAAAATGGCGATGATCGAAATCATGAGGGATATCAATTAAAGCCTTAAACCAAATGCAAGATCATTTAGTTAGTGGGATAGTTATTGCCAGTTCACCATGCGATATTGTTCATTTAATCCCATCAAGAATAGTTATGCGTTATACTGATCACATCCCAAGGATTTAACTATTACTACTAACGACAATATCCTTTATTTATAAAGTTATTAACGTAAGCCCGTCTCCCACCTAGAAGGCGTTTAATCAATAAAAAACATGAAAGGCAACCTTATTTTTTCCCATTTTTATGGCATAAAATAAATGATATCAATTTAATAAAAATAACGGTTTAATTTATCAAATCTTTGTTGCGAATAGCACCGGTCAACTCCCACTTTTTACTCATTATAATGATCATCAAAACGGTATTAATAAATACCGTTGCCGACTTAATCACCATTAGTTGCTACATAGTAGGAGGGGGCGGTAAAGTTAGCGATTATTGTTCAAATCGCTAATAACCAAATAACGCTTTTTTTAACTTCCCAATTCCAATAAATCGGATATTACACTCTTTTTTGTTTAAATCTCACCAATTAAAGAAATTTATTTAAAGCAACCGCAATACCATCTTCATTATTACTTAAGGTAACATAGGTCGCGGCTTGTTTTAACGCCTCTACGGCATTCCCCATAGCAACGCCTGTTCCTGCATATTGAATCAATGTCAGATCGTTATGCCCATCCCCAAAAGCGATCAATTGGTTAGCCTGTATATCTTGGGCAGCAAGCACTTGTTCCAAGGCATTTGCTTTATCAACGCCTTGATCGGTAAATTCAAAATACATTGGTGCAGAAAATAAACCACATACAATATCCTTAAAAGGCGACAAGATTTTTTCTGCGTTTTCTTTCAGATAATTAGGTTCACCAGCAACTAATATTTTATGTAATGGGAAATCAACGAAAGCAGCTAGATCCTTTTTTTCACATAAACTAAATTGACCACCACGCGATTCATATTCAATAATATTGACGGGCGCTTTATCTGGGGTAATGGTTAAGTATCCATTAAAAACATCGTTAACATACATATAGTCATCTTTGGCAATCATTGGAATAACCGTAAAATGCTTTAAATGATCAAGAATGGCTTTACTGGTTTCAATAGAGAGGGGTTGGCTAAATAGTACTTTTTGCGAAGTAAGATCAAACACGTATGCACCATTGTAAGCCGCAATAATGCCATGATACTTGTCCATTTCTAGCTGTTTTGCCAGATGGATCATTCCTGAAGGAGGACGTCCAGAAGCTAACACGACTTTAATCCCTTTTTTTTGAGCATTAAGTAATGCGTGCTTGGTTGCTGGGCTAATTTGTTTATCGTCAGTTAGTAAGGTGCCATCGATATCTAATACAATCGCTTTGATTGTCATATCTATCTCCCATTCATCAACAAAATTGTTATATTTTTAAACCAATATCTTTATCAATCAAGGTACTTAATTATCACTGCTTTCACCATATCTATCTATTTTATAAACAATGATAAGTGTCGCAAAGTAAATATTATATTTTTAATGTTAAACGGACTGATAACTTACCTTTATTAGCTTATCCACACCATTTAGATAATATGTAACGTAGTCGTCCACATACCTTATCAAATGATAATAGTAATCATGGATAAATTTTCATTTACTATTTCCCTCGTATGGTCATTAAAGTGTTTAAATCGCCACGCAACTTCGCTAAGTTGTTTTGATTAACTTTTTAAGTTAAATTAGTAAGGCAATATTAAAGGATTCGATAACCAATAGTAATAAAAAGTAAACAGACAAAATTTTCTATACTTTAGAAGTGAAAAGGAAACGATATGGTAGATCCATTTGATATCACTAAAAAATTACTTGTAAAGCAACTAAGTAATAGTCATTATTATACATTACAGATAGATCGCATTACTTCTTCACTATCTGTGCATACCGTAACAGGGCAAGAAGCGTTAAACCAACCATGGCGATATGAAATTATTTTCACCTCCAGTGACAAACAGATAGCCGCGGATGCCATTCTCACTCAAAAAGCCCACCTTACCTTTCAACCAAAACCCCATCATCTCTTATCTATGCAACTTAGCACTTTAACGCTGCCCACTTTACCCCGCACGTTACACGGGGCGATAACTGAATTTAGCCAACTATCGGTCAATAAACAGCAAGCGCAATATAAAGTGGTCTTAGCGCCACGCCTAGCGTTACTGGGTCTACATCGCTATAGCGCCATTTATCAACATCAAAGTGTGATTGCGGTGGTGGAGCAGATATTGCGTAAACACGGCTTTACCGGCATTGACTACCGCTTAGAATTACGTAATACCTACCCAATGCGTGAATTTATCACCCAATGGCAAGAGAGCGACCTC
>NZ_AWGA01000072.1 GCF_000471645.3 Candidatus Schmidhempelia bombi str. Bimp
CTCCCCCGCATAAGGTTTGGCCAGTCTTAGCCAGAGGCTCTCTTCCCCGTTTTTCCAGCTGCTTAGGTCGAAATTAAATTTAACGCGGTAACGGCCTTGGGTGTCGATATAGCCGTAGGTGTCATTATCGGGGCTGGTGATGGTCGCCGGTAGTGTGCCGCTGATTTTTGGCATCGGTAATACTGGTGGGCGATACGGTTTTAGTAAATTAAATGGGATGGCGGTAAATTCAATCAGATAACTATCGGTGCGGTTACCGTGCCCTGTGGTACTAAGAATGATTAGCCCATCACTGAGGTCGGCGGATAATGGGTGTTGCGTAGGGATGATTCGCTGACCGGGGGTTAAGTGGAACTGGTTGCTTTTACCGGTGATTAGGATTTGTTCACTGAGGTACTGCTGATGGCGGATTTCGGCATACCATGCGCCGGTTTCTACCGTTTGCTTGTCGCCTTTCTGTTTATAGTGCTGGTCATAGAGGTATTGGGTGCCGTGGGTGGTGTTGTCATCGGGCTGACTGTTGACCTCAGCTAGCATATCATTGCCTGCTTCACGGTAGTTATAGTCCTGTACCCGCACCGATTGCGGAACGGTTTTACTGTGCTGCTGTAAATCCCAGATACTTTCGATATGACTATCAACGGTGCCGCTGGGTTGTTGATAAACGATCATGCCGTAATGGTGATAACCTTGTTCGCCATCACTTATTACCATTACCTCACAGCCATGTTTACTGTCGGTTTCAAAACAGAACCAGACCCCGATATCAGCTAAAATACGTTGGATAAATTCGAGGTCGCTCTCTTGCCATTGGGTGATAAATTCACGCATTGGGTAGGTGTTACGTAATTCTAAGCGGTAGTCAATGCCGGTAAAGCCGTGTTTACGCAATATCTGCTCCACCACCGCAATCACACTTTGATGTTGATAAATGGCGCTATAGCGATGTAGACCCAGTAACGCTAGGCGCGGCGCTAAGATAACTTTATATTGCGCTTGCTGTTTATTGACCGATAGCTGACTAAATTCGGTTATTACCCCATGCAAAGTACGGGGTAAGGTGGGCTGTGTTAAAGAGCTAAGTTGCGTGGATAAGAGATGAGTTGGTTGGGGCTGAAAGGTAAAGCGGGCTTTTTGGGTAAGAATGGTATCCGCTGTTAACTGTTTATTATTAGAAGTGAAAATAATTTCATATTGCCATGGCTGGTTTAATGCTTCTTGCCCCGTTACGGTATGCACCGACAGTGAAGAGGTAACTTTATCTATTTGTAATGTATAATGATTACTCCTTTCCCATTGCTTTGCAAAGAATTCTCTAGTGATATCAAATGGATCTATCATGTCATGTTCCTTTTATTGATACAACATAATAGAAAATCATTAATCTGAGTGATTATTTATTTTCTTTTTTATCTGACTAGATAGTTTTTATTTAATTATTAAATAGTATTGTTACTAAGATTTATATTTTATATAAATTTGATAACAAAAAAAATTTTACTAAATCGCAGTGTAAGCTTATAAATTTATTAACACCTTATTTAAAAATTAAATAAAAAATTTCGATGATAATGTTGATTTTTTAGTAAGCATGGCTAAATAACAGCCTAATATTTTAGTTCAATAAACTTAAATAAGGCGTGTTATAATAGAACATCAAGTATTACTTGCGATAATTTTGCTTGGTTCTATTGTAACTATTATTATTGTTCTTTGTTTTACTAAAGAATCTATTTTAGATTATGTGTGATATACGCAAACTTTATGACGTTGAAATACCTCAATGAGTTAATACTAAATATAAAAGCACATAGCTATGCTTAAAGCCCGCCATTAATTAATGATAAATTAACTTAATAAATTATATCTTTATAGACTTTTCATAAAACCCAAACCATGGATGATAATACCATTTTATTTCTTTATTTAAGGTGACGGTTGCCCATTTTAACATGATTGAATTTTCAGCATGTTCTCCCTCATAATAAGCTAACTGTTGGACTTCTTGATAAAAATCAACGTTTAACCATGGCTGAACTTGGGGATTTTGAGCAATTACATCCTCCCAAGACTCATAACTGATATAGTGGTTGTTTAACCCTGTATTTAAATCATCCGGAAATTGGCGTGCTATTTTGGCTAAGCGGAAACAAAAATGCTTATCATATGGATGATATTGACAAATATAGTCATCTTGTTGCATTTGTTGTTGTCGAAATGGGGTAAGTAATTGTAAATGTCCGCAGTAAGCATGAGCCAAATCAGGCTGCCAATAACTAGTGACAACATTACTTTTGCGAGTCGTATCTTCTGTCGTGCTCGTGTTAATATTAAATAAATCCGCCATCACTCGATGTTCTAATAGTATTAAACTGTCAAGCTCTTGATGATGAACTTCAGGTGCAATAATACGTGGAATAGCATTAATATTTTTTAACAATGAATGACTAATCAAATTTTCGGTTTTATGGCTATTTAATAAAAAGGTTTTCGATTCAAATCCTGGTTTACAAAAACAAGCAGTATTGACGCCATAGTTTTGAGAATGTTCTAAAGATTTAATATTACTACCTAAAATAGCTATATTTGGGCTAGTAGCAATTTTATTTGGTCGATGACGCCAAACTCGCCCAGCTAACTGGATCAGTGAGCGCATTGAGGATGGTTCGATAATGGCCCAATCATAATCATGATCACGTCCAACTTCGGTCACTGGCGTACTGATCACCATAAATAGATGGCGCTGAGCACCACTATTATCCAATGCTTGTCTTATGGCAATATGCTTAAATAAGTCCTCTGGTTTGCTACGATTTAATAAATTATCGAGCGTTGCTTCTAATCGACTTCGTAATAAATGAAGTTGTCTAGCATGATATACCACAATATGTAATTGCGTATCATTCGGTATCTCGCACTTAGTATATAGTGCATGTGTTAGTGAAATCACATCTTTAGTATGCGCAAAACGAATTAAACCAATACTGAGCTGTTTTTGTGTGACGGGATCCCTATCATGATAACTATCATGTAATTGACATGCTTGTGCCACAAGTTGATTGGCTAAGACGCTATAATCGAATAATGGCTGTTGTTTTGTCTGGTAATTATCTATAGGTAAAATCAACCCTTGGCGACGAATCTCCGCTTTATGTAACTGCTGTTGACGTTTATCTATAAAATTTTGATGCTCAACTTGAAATGTCTGCTGTTCATTAACAGATTTGATAACTTGATTAAATTCATCAAACCAACCACATACAATCGGTAATGCGGGCTTGTGTTGTTGTTGTTGCCATAGTTTTCGTCCTGCTTGATAAGCATTAAACAATCCAGTGACTAAATCGGGGGTTAAGGTGGCTGAGGATAATAAAACTTTACTCCCAAGTAATCCAGCTAAATGAACGAGTCTAGCTAACGCCGGTAAATCATGATGATCAAAATTATCAGGCTCATCTAAAATAAGATCTGCGCTTAGTAGACGTAACATTGGCACAATATATTTACCACCACGTAAACATTCTGAAGCTTGAATCAAATGGTCAATGGTACAAGAAACTAAAGGGGTTAGTAGGAGTTGTTTCGCTTTACGGTCATTAATAATCGTCGCTAATGGTTGGTTATCCATATCTGTTTCAACAACATCCACATCTCCCTCTATTAATGGTTCGCACGATTCACTTCCCTTTACTAAATATTCAGACGTCTCTGACTCACAAGCTTCCGGCGCAAGTTCATTATCGATTAGATGATGGGGGTCGACGTTACCACCGATTAAAATAGCGAGATGTTCATCGCTTAGATTTAACCGTTCACGTAATGCTTGACCTGTTTGTAAAGTAAGCACTCGCAGCCCTAGCGCAATCGTAAAACGTACCCCCGTATTGTTATCGGATAAAGCAGCGATAATTCGGGCATTACCCAGCGTTTTACCGCATCCCGTTGATGCCATATTAACACCAAAAAAGCCTGCCTCCGCCGCCGCAAGTGCGGATGATTTTGCTACATCATAAGCCCCATTTTGCCAATCAAAGCGTTTATTGGTGGTACGCTTAGCGAACGGTTTAAGATTAGATAAGTAAGGTAATTCAGTAGTTAATGAAGGTAAAATTCGGGCAAAATGTGCGGCTGATTTCGCCACCCCGATCAAATGTTGTGATAATTCTTGATTATAAACGTTGGCTCTAAGGGTATTAGCAATTAACTGTGAGGAGGTCGGACGCTGTTTTTCAGGCACAATATAGCTAGAAAAGTGGTAATCAGCGGTCATTAACGTTAATCTTGATAAATGTAATAGTAAAGGATTGCTTATCGTACCTTGTTGAGCAAGCTCGATTAAATTGCGATGATTTAATGCCTTATTTGCCCAACGGCTAAGCTGAGATAACCAGCTTTTATTTTCCGTGATACTTTGCTTAAGTTGCCAAAATTGCTTAGGAAAACGATGTTGACTTTGAGGAGACCAAACCCATTGGGAAATGGCTTGTAAATGAGAAAAAAAGGCTTCAGGGGTATAGTTTTCGATATATGCGCTGTCTTGTAACTGTTTATCACGATTGATTTTATGGTATGACTCATCACTCTGATTCCAACGTTCATCACGTAAACAGAGAGGTAATCGATGATGAGAAACAATTAACCAAGCTAACCATTGCCCTAACGAGGGGACGTTAGTTAACGATAAATTTACGACCTTCTGGTTAGCTGTTGTTAACGATTGATACCAATGCGGATGCTGCTGCTGATAATCATCAAAATTCGCCAGACGTGTTAACATGGCTTGATTCGTATGACATCCCGCAATCATCTGTATAAACAGATGAAGTGAAATCCATTCGTGACGATAAGGATCGCCTGCCATAGTATGGGTTTGCAGTTTGTTCTGAAAACCTACGGTTGCTTTACCTAAATCATGTAATAACGCCCCAAGGGTGGCCATAATCTGGATTGCGGTACCATAGTACCAATTATTTTCATAATAACGTTGTAAAATAGGTTGTGAGCGACGCTGGGTTGGTACTCGCCCCTGTTGATTAAATTGTTGACGATCGCCAACTATCCATTTTAATGTGGATTGATTCTTACCATAGGTACAATAACAAGCAACAGCGGTATTTTTACGAGCATGGCGTTTAAGTAGCTTATGTAGGGTATTTAACCCATGTTCAGTCATGACGGTTTGCCATGTTCGTTCACCACAACGTTCCGCAAATTGATCAATAATACGGCGCGTTTCTTTTAATGCATTTTTTTTACATTGACTGATTAATAAAATATTCATGCTTGCTCCGCAATACTTTTTAAGGTATCAATCATACAATCCAAGGTTTCGCGTTCGGCAAAATTATGAATGCAATGTTGCCTAAATGTCTTTTCATCGTCACCCGCCATGGCTGAAATAAACGCTTGTGGTAGAATAAGACTATCTTTAATTATATCTGCCGCATCAAATACTAGCCCCCCTCGCCGAGTTTTTCCATGTAATATGGCTAATCCATGCGGTAGACCCAGTACCCAACAAGCGGTTGCACCAAGTCCGTAAGCAAGATAATTACCATGATCAAGAAATTGATTTGCCGGATCCCCCTGTGATTGTCGTCGTTTAAAATCCTTACTATAATGCGTAAGCCCTGCGGCAAAGGCATATAAGCGTTGACTAAAACGTCCTTCAGCCGCTAATAATGCCTGACTGGTTTGTGCTTCAGTGAACTGAACAGAAAAATCATCAAGTAACGTCTTGAGTTGACCTTTAAATCGTTCAATACGCCAGTTAAATTGAAGCCAGTGCTGGCTTATTAAAGTTAAACGCTGTTGTTGTAACTGTTTTGCCGCAGCCAAACGTCGTTGATCATCAAACCAAAATTGACACCATTTTTGTAAATATTCGGTTGCGCGATATTCACTTTGTGGAGAAAAAAACTGACACGCAAAGTCGACTTCATTGGCAGAAAATAAAGGAGTACCACCGCCACCACAAAAACCAATCATCACCCCCGCTTTAGCCAGCTCTCTTACCGCCGCTTGCGTAATTGAGGTTCCCGTACCAAGTAGTAAACAGGTAGTATTGGCTATCGGAATGTTCCAATATAAGCTTTGATTATTTTTTTCGGTCACATATTCTACACATCCTCCATTAACTAGCACTCGACAATGTTCTAGATAATAAAGATTGGCACGTTTTGAATGTAAAATAGTTTTTAAATCAGATGAGTGAATCGCGTACATATCGTTAACCGTCATCATTAATCTTTAAAGATTATCTTTATAAAATAAATAGTGCCAATTTTAAGAGAAAAATGGATAATGTAAATCATTTTTTAATTTAAGGGTTATTAGCTATTTCTATTGGCATAAACTTTACACCCTGATTAAATGGTCTTACAATTTCTAGCCCATCATCTATCTAATATCGTTAAAATTTATGACAAAATTACGCGCATTGTTATTGGGCATTATTGCCTATATTACTTGGGGATTAAGCCCTATTTATTTTAAAGCCATCCAACAGTTATCTGAGTCAGAAATTATTATTCAACGCATTGTTTGGTCTGCGGTAGGTTGTGCTATTTTGTTATTGTTTATTAAACAAAAGCAGTGGTGGAAACCGTTATGGCAAAAACCCCTCTACATATGGGTGTTAGTTTTTACGGGGACATTGCTTTCCGCTAATTGGTTACTCTATGTTTGGGCAATCAATCATGGATTTATGCTTGAGGTGAGTCTTGGTTACTATATCAATCCATTGATATCCGTATTTCTGGGAATGATGATCCTAAAAGAAAAAATGCGTTGTTTACAATGGGTTGCGATTGCGTTAGCGATGTTGGGCGTCATTATTCAAATTATTTTAGTGGGTAAACTACCTTGGATTTCGTTGTTACTTGGCTTATCGTTTTCAATATATGGCTTAATTCGAAAAATGATACCGATTAAAGTTATCCCTGGAATGACGGTTGAAACGTGGTCATTAGTCCCTATTTGCTTAATTTGGTTAGGGCTGATGCCAAATGCCATCACCTTGCAGCCAATATTCTGGCATAGCCATCTGTGGTGGCTATGTATTTTCGCTGGACCATTAACGCTTATACCACTGATATTTTTTAATCTAGCGGCTAAAAATTTACCTTATTCAACCATTGGCTTTCTCCAATATTTCTCGCCAACGCTAATCTTTATATTAGCGGTCGGTTATTATAATGAGCCGTTAAATTTATATACGCTATATACCTTTGGTTTCATTTGGTTGGCACTTATTTTATTTAGTATTGATAGCCTTCGAGCTTATAAAAAATAGTAACTTAATATATCGATTGCCAATCTAAACAATAAGCTACTGATCAGTGACTTTTTTCTGGTATATATTTGACCAGCTT
>NZ_AWGA01000073.1 GCF_000471645.3 Candidatus Schmidhempelia bombi str. Bimp
GGCTAGCAAGCTGGTTGCCATGTTCCTAAAAGATTAACTTACGGCTAAATGAGTAAAGTTATTTAAGACCCTCAAATGCGATCATAAAAATTAAGCAACACGGTTATTTACCAATACAAAACGAACCAAAAATTTTGCCTAGTAAATCATCAGAAGTAAATGCACCTGTTATCTGACTTAGTGCTTCTTGCGCTAATCTCAGCTCTTCTGCTAATAATTCACCCGCATAAAACACAACTAATTGCTGGTGACCTTGTTCTAGGTGCTTAGCAGCCTGATCTAAGGCTTGCAAATGCCGACGACGAGCAAGAAAGCCCCCCTCGGTACTGCTGGTAAAACCGATACTCGCTTTTAAATGTTCGCGTAATACCTCAACCCCAGCTCCAGTACGCGCGGATAATTTTATCAGAGGATAACCATCAACCTCAGTGGCGCCTAACGCTTCGCCTGTCATATCCGCTTTATTACGGATCACCGTTATCGGTATTCCCTTAGGTAAGCGCTGTATAAATTCTGGCCATAATTTTTCCGGACAACTTTCTTGTGTTGTTGTACCATCGACCATAAATAATACCCGATCAGCTTGCTCGATTTCCTGCCATGCTCTGGCTATCCCAATACGCTCTACTTCATCGCTTGCTTCACGCAATCCTGCTGTATCGATAATATGTAACGGCATACCATCAATATGGATATGTTCGCGCAACACATCACGCGTGGTACCCGCAATATCAGTCACAATCGCGGCATCGTGACCTGCTAATGCATTAAGTAAACTTGATTTTCCCGCATTAGGACGCCCTGCTATGACCACTTTCATCCCTTCTCGTAATAGCGTGCCTTGTTTCGCCTCTTGGCGTACTGATTGTAAATTGTTCATCACTTTATTTAATTGTGACTCAATTTTTCCATCCGATAAGAAATCAATCTCTTCTTCGGGGAAATCAATCGCGGCTTCGACAAAAATTCTTAGGTTAATCAATTCATTAACTAATTCATTGATCTTTTTTGAAAAATTACCTTGTAAAGATAACATTGCTGATTTTGCCGCTTGTTCTGAACTCGCATCAATTAAATCAGCTATCGCTTCGGCTTGGGCTAAATCGAGCTTATCATTTAAAAATGCCCGTTCAGAGAATTCACCGGGTTTAGCAATTCGTACATCACCAACTTGCAATACCCGTTTTAATAACAGATCTAAAATAACCGGTCCACCATGGCCTTGTAATTCAAGCACATCTTCACCTGTAAACGAATGAGGATTAGGAAAAAATAAGGCAATACCCTGATCTAAAATAGTTCCATCTTGTTGATAAAAAGGCAGATATTCAGCTTGTCGCGGCTTGGGCACTTTGCCTAAAATGGCTTTTGCTACGGTTTGAGTATGAGAACCTGAAATACGCAGTATACCTACACCCCCGCGTCCTGGGGGAGTGGCCTGTGCAACAATAGTGTCTAAATTCATATTTACTTTTACAACTTTAACTTAATCATTATTTCATCACATCATAATAACATGTTCAAAAAAATAAACTATTTTCGTGATAAAAATTATGTCGTTGAAATGAGTTTTCAATTAGCTAAATTTAAAGCAAATACGCACGTTTTATACAAAATAATAGCGATTATCCACTATTTTTAATGGACTGGCGCAAATAACCCTATACTTATTTATTACCTCAGTGCCAATAGATCACGTCATGTGAAAAATAAACATATTAGCCATTTGGGGTTGGCTAATCATGGGCTTCTAAGCAAAAACCATCAATTATCCTTTTAATCAAACTATTTTCCGTTTTTTAGCGATAGGGGATGACTAACACAGGTCACGATATGATCATTAACCAATCCCATTGCTTGCATAAAAGCATAACATGTTGTTGGACCAACAAACGCAAATCCTCGTTGTTTCAGCGCCTTTGACATTTTTTCACTTATCGGTGTACGGGTTGGGATATCTTCAAGACGGCAATAATGATTAATAATAGGTTGATGATCAACAAATTGCCAAATAAAATTAGAAAAATCTTCACCATGATGTTGCATAGCTAAATAAGCAGAAGCATTCTTAATAATTGCCTTGAGTTTTAAACGATGGCGAATCAAACCTTTATTGTTTAACAAGGCTTCTATATCCGTAATAGTAATCATTTTCTGAGGGTTAAAGTCATAAAAACAGCGTCGATATTCAGACCGTTTCTTTAAAATAGTAAGCCAAGATAATCCTGCCTGCTGGCCTTCCAAACAGAGTTGTTCAAATAATTTTTGACTATCTTTTTCAACGTGTCCCCATTCATGATCATGATAATCAATATCTATAGGATCAGCGCTAACCCAACCACAACGTCGCGTTTGATTTTCCATGTTTTTTACCTTTCTGATTTACCTTCAATGTAAATTTTTTATTTTATAGTTAATTTGCTAAGATTAGCACTTCCCCTATAATTACGAAACAGGATAGAATAGTAGGCTATTCTATCGCTTTGTTATTTTAAAATAACCTAAAATATAAACAGATACTAATCATGCAAAAGTTTGATGTTAAGACCTTTCAAGGGTTAATTCTTACCTTACAAGCCTATTGGGCTAATCAAGGTTGTACCATTATACAACCATTGGATATGGAAGTGGGTGCAGGGACATCGCATCCCATGACGAGTCTACGAGCGTTAGGTCCAGAGCCTATCCGCGCTGCTTATGTACAGCCGTCAAGACGACCAACCGATGGACGTTATGGTGAAAATCCAAATCGTCTACAACACTATTATCAATTTCAAGTTATCTTGAAACCCTCACCAGAAAATATTCAAGAACTTTACTTAGGTTCTTTGCAGCAACTTGGTCTTGATCCGACCATCCATGATATTCGCTTTGTCGAAGATAACTGGGAAAACCCAACTTTAGGTGCTTGGGGACTTGGCTGGGAAGTTTGGTTAAATGGTATGGAAATTACGCAATTTACCTATTTCCAACAAGTGGGTGGATTGGAGTGTAACCCTGTGACAGGTGAAATCACCTATGGGCTTGAACGCTTAGCAATGTATATTCAAGGCGTAGATAGTGTTTATGATTTAGTTTGGAATAAATCACCCACAGGTTTAGTGACCACTTATGGTGATGTCTTTCATCAAAACGAAGTAGAACAGTCAACCTATAATTTTGAATACGCGAATATCGATTTCTTATTCTATAGTTTTGATCAACATGAAGCTGAAGCCAAATACTTACTAGAGCAAGAGAAACCGTTACCCCTTCCTGCTTATGAACGAATTTTAAAAGCCGCACATTGTTTCAATCTACTTGATGCTCGTAAAGCCATTTCGGTGACCGAACGTCAGCGTTATATTTTACGTATTCGCACGTTAACCAAAATGGTGGCAGAAGCGTATTACGCCTCGCGTGAAGCGCTGGGCTTTCCAATGTGTCAAAAAGAGAATAATCAGGAGCGTAAGTAATGCAACAAACATTTTTAGTTGAACTTGGCACAGAAGAGCTACCACCAAAATCGTTGCGTCTATTCGCCGAAAGTTTTGCTGCTAATTTTATTGAACAATTAAATCAACATCACCTTGAGCATGGGCAAGTAGTTTGGTACGCCTCTCCACGTCGTTTAGCACTAAAAGTGCTTAATTTAAATGATACACAGCCTGATACTGAAATCGTTAAACGTGGTCCTGCCGTCGCACAAGCTTTTGATGCCGATGGCAAACCCACTAAAGCTGCTGAAGGTTGGGCACGTGGTTGTGGGATCACAGTTGAACAAGCACAACGCATTGCCACCGATAAAGGTGAATGGCTCTCTTATACCTTAAAACAGAAAGGCAAACCGGTTGTTGAATTACTCAGTGCAATGGTCGAAACGGCTCTAGCCAAGTTACCCATACCAAAACCAATGCGCTGGGAGGCCAAAAGAACCCAATTTATCAGACCAACGCACACTTTAACTATGTTATACGGTGATCAGTTAGTACCAGGTACGATTTTAGATGTAACATCTGATCGCATAATCCATGGTCACCGCTTTATGGGACAACAACAAATCACCATTACTCATGCGGATCAATATCCCCAAATTTTGGAAGAAAAAGGTAACGTCATTGCCGATTATGATAAACGAAAGACGATTATTCGCGAACAAGCAGAATTAGCCGCTAAAGCGTTGAACGGTCGTGCTGACTTAAGCGATAGTTTATTGGAAGAAGTGACCTCATTGGTTGAATGGCCGGTTGTATTGACTGCTAAATTTGAAGAGAAATTTCTTGATGTCCCCGCTGAGGCCTTAGTCTATACCATGAAAGGCGATCAGAAATATTTTCCCGTTTATGATCACCAAAATAAATTATTACCTAACTTTATTTTTGTAACCAATATCGAATCTAAAGATCCGTCCGTTATCATCAGTGGTAATGAAAAGGTGGTTCGCCCACGATTAGCGGATGCAGAGTTTTTCTATAGAACCGATTTAAAACAGCCTTTAGCGGCGCGCTTACCAAGTCTAGATACGATTTTATTTCAACAGCAGCTTGGTACAATTGGTGATAAATCGAAACGTATTGAACATTTAGCAGGATATATTGCCGATAAAATTGGGGCAAATGCTATCGATGCTAAACGGGCTGGTTTATTATCGAAATGTGATTTATTGACGAATCTCGTCTTTGAGTTTCCTGAAACCCAAGGCGTAACTGGTATGTATCTGGCCTTGCACGATAATGAAAATTCGGTCGTTGCAACAGCCATTAATGAACAATATATGCCACGTTTTGCGGGTGACCAATTACCTAGCTCGTTAGAGGCCGCCGCGGTGGCGATAGCCGATAAAATAGATACCTTAGTCGGTATTTTTGGTATCGGTCAACACCCGAAAGGGGATAAAGATCCCTTCGCGTTAAGACGTGCGGCTATCGGGGTTTTACGTATTATTGTTGAAAAACAGCTACCATTAGATTTGGTTGAATTAGCGCAAGAAGCAGTAAAACTTTATGCGGATAGGCTGACTCATCAGCAAGTGATGACGGATGTGGTTAACTTTATGCAGGGGCGTTTCCGTGCTTGGTATCAAGAAAGAAACTACGCGATTGATACGATTCAAGCTGTGTTAGCACGTAACCCCACTCGCCCAATTGATTTTGATGCGAGAGTAAAAGCAGTAACCCATTTTAGAACATTAGATGCCGCCTCAGCCTTAGCTGCCGCTAACAAACGGGTATCCAATATTCTAGCTAAAGCTGATATCACAATACCAGACACCGTTAATCATGATTTATTGCAAGATAATGCAGAACAGCAATTAGCTAAGACATTAATGAACTTAACTGATAAATTAGCCCCTTATTTTACTCAAGGTAATTATCAGCAAGCATTAATTGAATTAGCTACGTTACGTGAGCCTATCGATAAATTCTTTGATGAAGTCAAAGTAATGGATGATGATCCGCAAATTAAGCTTAACCGTTTAGCATTACTAGCTCAACTGCAAGGTTTATTCCTTAAAGTTGCTGATATTTCGCTTTTACAATCTTAGTCTAAGTAACGATGGGTCATCTGACCCATCTCCTTAAGAGAATTTTAAATAAGGAATTATTTCATCATGCAATTATCCTTTTCCTCTCTTTTGTTGGATACCAAAAATTTTATCCATAATAAATTTAAAATCATATTGATGGCCCTAATCGCTGTCGCCGTCATTGAACAACTCATTTGTATGGTTTTTATGCCTGATCCTGCTACATTAGCGCCTATTCAACATCTACTGAATCACACCATTAGCACTTACGGTGATAATTCAATGCAATCTATGCAAAAGATGATAGAAAGTATGTCTCCTGAGCAGCAAAAACAGCTGTTTAGCACGATATTTTCTTATGTATTTCAATTTGTCACGCTTGCTATTGCTATTTCATGTTTGACCACGGCGTTTAATTTGTCTCTAATTTCCAATTTGGTTAACTATACTCCGCTTAATAGTAAAGAGCTGTTTTCAAAAGCGACAAAAAGCCTATTGACCATATTCTTATCTTTGTTGGTAGGTATTCCCTATTTCGCTATATTATTTATTTTAGCCTCCCTGCTGTTTCCACTGATGTTCTATATTATTGCTGCTGGTGTCTTGTTTTATACCATTATTTTTAATCTATTTATCGTTTATGATGTTGAGGCACACAACCTACGTTTTGTTGAAAAATTAAATAACAGCTGGCAAATATTTAAAGCGCAATATAAATCAATCTTACTGATTACGGCTATCTGGTTGGGATTGTTGATGGTATTTAATTTGCTTAACTCCCCGTATGATATAGATAATCACTTTATCTTAAATGTAGGGATTAGTTTTAGCAGTTTATTGATTAATTTCTTTATGTTTACCTATCTATATAGACTATGCTCGCTGATTAGGATAAATAATTAATGACGCCAGCTGTCGCGATAGTAAAAAAACACCACATCAAATTTTGTCTCCATCAATATGAGCATAATGCTAGTGAGACGCATTTTGGTGCAGAAGCGGTTGCCAAGTTAGATCCTAAACTTGGTCTAACCGCTGACCAAGTATTTAAAACATTAATTGTGCAATTGAATGGACAAAATAAGCAATTGGCGGTTGTTGTACTGCCAGTTTTAAAACAACTTGATTTAAAAGCTATTGCTCGTATTCTCAAATGCAAAAAAATTGAACTAGCCGATCCGAAACTCGCCGAAAGATCATCAGGATATGTTGTTGGTGGTATGAGTCCGTTAGGTCAAAAACGGCAGTGGCCAACTTTAATTGATAGCAGCGCCCTTAATCAATCAACTATAATCGTTTCTGGTGGACGAAGAGGCTTAGAAATTGAACTTAATCCTCAAGATTTAGCCGCGTTACTTCAGGCTAAGTTTGAAGCAGTGACAATCTAAATCTCCATCTCTTACCTTAGCTCAATATGATGGCTATTTTTTAGCGTGGACAATATCAATTTAATCGATGCAACACACTTGATTACGTCTGGCGGTGACGTGCCATTATTCATTAACCAATAATCCGTAGTCCAAGAAATAAAAGCAACGATATTGCTTATAAATAGCTTATCAAGTAATACGTAAGTACATGTAATAAAAGTGTAATTGTATAGATTAGCAGCTAAATGACGGTTGCAGTTCAGCACATTATCCCTGATAATTTAACCTATACATAAAAATTATTTTTTTGCTTATTTAATTAATAATAACCACATGAAAAAAAATCAAGAAATACACGCTGTTTTCTCATTTTCGCTATTACATCCTCGTTACTGGTTAACATGGTTAGGCATTTTTAGTCTCTATTTGGTCGTTATATTATTACCCTACCCGATTATTCGCTTTATTGGTAAACAATTCGGTTTACTGACCATGACGTTGTTAAAACGTCGAGTCAATATCGCGAGACGTAATTTGCAACTCTGTTTTCCCAACATGCCCATTACTGAACGTGAAACGTTATTACGTGAAAATTTTATCTCCACGGGTATCGCTATTTTTGAAACAGGAATGGCATGGTTTTGGTCAGATAAACGGGTGCGTCGCCATGCTGAAATTGTTGGTGATGAGCATATTCGACACATTCAAGCCACTAAACAAGGAGTACTTTTAGTTGGTATTCACTTTTTAACGTTAGAACTGGGTGCTCGCATTTTAGGCTTAAGTCATCCTGGCGTTGGGGTTTATCGACCTAACGATAATCCTGTTATGGATTATATACAGATTAAAGGTCGTCTAAAGTCAAACAAATATATGTTAGACAGAAAAAATATCAAAGGAATGATTCGTGCCCTTAAACAAGGGGAGCTACTTTGGTATGCGCCAGATCATGACTACGGTCCTAAAAATAGTGTCTTTGCGCCGTTTTTTGCAGTTGAGAACGCCGCGACAACTATCGGCACCTCAATTTTGGTCAGAATGGCCAATCCAGCGATTATTCCATTTATTCCCAAACGCGTTGGTCAACATTATCAGGTGATCGTTGAAGCACCATTAGTTGGATTCCCTAAACAAGATGAAACAGCGGCGGCCATTTTTATGAATAAAGCCATCGAGAAAGAAATATTAATGGCGCCAGAACAATATATGTGGTTACACCGACGATTTAAAACCCGTCCACAAGGTGAACCCTCTTATTATTCCTAATCAACATCAATCGTTAACATCAAATACGTAGATATCACTGTCTACGTATTTGGCACGATATCCCCCTCCCAATAAAGCTATCTTTAATCCATATTAATTTTTTACTTTCTGTTTTATTCTTCCTTTCAGCATAAATTGCGATTATCATTAACAAAAGAAGGGATATATTATCCCGATAAAAATAAAGCAATGAAAATTTCAATGTCAGTCTCTATTTAAGGAGTCCGTATGCTAGTTAGCCGTAGACAGTTCTTTAAGATCTGTGCAGGGGGCATGGCTGGAACAACGATTGCTGCATTAGGTCTTGCACCCAATGTCGCACTTGCTCAGACACGTCAATACAAATTATTAAAATCGAAAGAAACGCGTAATAATTGTACTTACTGTTCAGTTGGCTGTGGTATGTTACTTTATAGCCGTACTGATGGCGCAAAAAATGCCGTTTCTTCTATTTTCCATGTCGAAGGTGATCCCGATCATCCTGTTAGTCGTGGTTCGCTATGCCCTAAAGGTGCGGGTGTGTTGGACTATATAAAAAGTGAAACACGACTTAAATATCCAGAATATCGGGCTCCTGGCTCTAACCAATGGCAACGTATTAGTTGGGATGAAGCGATTGATCGTATAGCGAGACTGCTTAAAGCAGATCGTGATAAAAACTTTATTACAAAAAATGAACAGGGCACCACGGTTAATCGCTGGACGACAACGGGTTGGCTAGTTACATCCGCAGCCAGTAATGAAACAGGTTGGCTTGCGGCGAAAGTTGCCCGCTCATTAGGTCTACTTCCCTTAGAAACCCAAGCCCGGGTCTGCCATGGTCCTTCTGTCTCCAGTTTAGCTGCTACCTATGGACGTGGCGCCATGACTAACAATTGGAACGATATTAAAAATGCCAATGTCGTAATTATTATGGGAGGCAACGCCGCAGAAGCACATCCTGTCGGTTTTAAGTGGGTTATTGAAGCTAAAATTCATAATGGCGCAGAATTAATTGCCATTGATCCCCGTTTTCAGCGTACCGCCGCAGTCGCTGATCTTTACGTGCCTATTCGCACCGGTTCTGATATTGTGTTTTTACTTGGTGTGATTAACTATCTTATCACGCATAATGAAGTTAATTTTGATTACTTAATTGCTAATTCCAATGCCAGTTTGCTTGTGGATGATGATTTTGACTTCCACGAAGGCCTATTTAGTGGCTTTGATTCTCAATCAAAAAAATATGATCAAACCACATGGGCTTATCAAACCGATGCCGATGGCTTTGCCTTAAGGGATAAAACACTGAAACACCCGCGCTGTGTATGGAATTTATTAGCGAAACATGTTAGTCGTTACACGCCCGACGTCGTCAATAATTTAACAGGAACGTCCATTGAACACTTTTTACATGTTTGTCGTTCACTCGCGAGCACTAAAAGTAATGATAGAGCCGCCACCTTTTTATACGCATTAGGCTGGACACAGCATAGCTACGGTACCCAAATCATTCGCGCAGCCGCCATGATTCAACTTATTTTAGGTAATATTGGTGTAATGGGCGGCGGGATTAATGCATTACGCGGACATTCTAATATTCAAGGTTTAACGGATGTTGGATTGCTGTCAAATCGATTACCTGCCTATCTCGATTTACCAAAAGAATCCCAACCGACATTAACCCAATACTTGCAAGAAAAAACCCCAAAAGCGTTAGGTATTAACGAGGTCAATTTTTGGCACAACTACTCGAAATTTTTTGTTAGCTTGATGAAATCAATGTATGGCGATAAAGCAACCAAAGAAAATAATTGGGGTTACGACTGGTTACCAAAATGGGATAAGGTCTATGATATCTTGCAATTTGGTAAAATGATGCGAGACGGAGAAGCTAATGGACTGATTTGTCAAGGTTTCAATCCATTAGCCGCGATCCCAGATAAACAGAGTGTACGTGAAGGTTTATCAAAATTAAAATTCTTAATTAGTATTGATCCCTTAATGACCGAAACCGCTGAATTTTGGCAAAATCATGGAGAAGTCAACGATGTTGACCCAAGTACCATTCAAACCGAAGTCTTTAAATTACCATCTAATTGCTTTGCCGAAGAGAATGGGACGATAGTTAATTCAGCACGTTGGTTACAATGGCATTGGGCCGCTGCCAATCCCCCTTATGAGGCGATGAATGATCCAGATATCATTGCTCGTATTTTCTTACGTATCCGCGAACTTTACCAACAAGAGGGGGGGACTTATGCTGAGCCTATTCATTATCTCACTTGGGATTATGCCGACGCCAATGCGCCCTCAGCCGAAGAGCTAGCTAAAGATTATAATGGTAAAGCATTAGCTGATCTTACCGATCAAAATGGGAATATTGTTGTTAAAAAAGGACAACAACTAAGTAGCTTTACCCAGTTGACCGATGATGGCAAAACGTCGTGTGGTATTTGGATTTTCTGTGGCAGTTGGACCGAAGACGGTAACCAAATGGCAAGACGCGATCCGATTGACCCTTCAGGGAAAGGAATTCATTCAGATTGGGCTTGGGCGTGGCCGCTTAATAGACGTATCCTCTATAATCGTGCTTCTGCGGATGCCAATGGACAACCTCTTGATCCAAAACGTTTATTGATTAAATGGAATGGCGAGCGCTGGGTGGGCAATGATGTACCTGACTACACATTAACCTTAGCACCAAGTGCAGAAGCGGGACCCTTTATTATGAATAATGATGGTTTAGGTGGGCTATTCTGTCTTAATCGATTAGTTGATGGTCCTTTTCCTGAACATTACGAACCGTTTGAGACACCCATTAAAACCAATCCATTACACCCAACTCAGATAAATAATCCAGCAACGCGTGTCTTCCCAGAAGATCGTGCAAGATTAGGCACCGCGGATAATTATCCGTATGTTGCCACAACCTATAGTTTAACGGAACATTTCCATTTTTGGACTCAGCACTCCCTATTAAATGTCATTGCTCAGCCAGAACAGTTTATTGAAATTGGCGAGAATTTAGCGCAGCAAAAAGGCATTAAGTTAGGTGATACCGTCAAAGTAAGTTCAAAACGTGGCTATATTAAAGCCAAAGCAGTGGTAACAAAACGGCTACCTACTTTAACCATCAATGGACAACAGGTCGAAACGGTTGGTATACCGATTCCATTTGGTTACGCAGGGGTAATGAAAAAATCATTTTTAGTTAATACCTTAACCCCTTACTTAGGCGATGCCAATTCACAAACGCCTGAATATAAAACATTTTTAGTCGATATCAAAAAAATCTCTGAATAGTCAATAGGAAATTATTATGTCATTACAATCTCAAGACATTATTAAACGTTCAGCCACCAATCAATTGACGCCAGCCCCTAAAGCAAGAGATTTTCAACAAGAGATCGCAAAATTGATTGATGTTAGCGTCTGTATTGGTTGTAAAGCTTGTCAGGTTGGTTGTAGCGAGTGGAATGATCTGCGTGATAAGCCGGGCCACAATGTTGGTGTTTATGATAACCCCGCCGATTTAAGTCCTAAAAGCTGGACCGTTATGCGTTATTCTGAAGTAGACGTGAATGGTAAATTTGAATGGTTAATACGCAAAGATGGCTGTATGCATTGTAGCGAACCAGGATGTTTAAAAGCTTGTCCATCAGAAGGCGCAATTATTCAATACGCTAATGGTATTGTTGATTTTCAATCTGAGCACTGTATTGGATGTGGTTACTGTGTTGCCGGCTGTCCATTCAATGTGCCCCGAATTAGTAAAGAAGATAACCGTGCTTATAAATGTACCCTTTGTGTGGATCGGGTCGCGGTTGGACAAGAGCCCGCTTGTATCAAAACCTGCCCAACAGGTGCGCTACATTTTGGTACTAAAGCAGATATGATCGAATATGCCAATCAACGTGTTGCTGAACTTAAACAGCGCGGGTACCAACAGGCTGGATTATATAATCCAGAAGGCGTCAACGGTACTCACGTGATGTATGTATTACATCATTGCGATCAGCCTCAACTCTATCATGGATTACCGAAAGACCCACACATTAGCCAAGCCGTCAATTTCTGGAAAGGCGCCTTAAAACCGCTATCTGCCGCAGCGTTTTTGACAACCTTTGCCGGTTTAGTCTTCCACTATATGGCTGTTGGTCCCATTGAGGTCGATGAGGAAGATATCAAAAATGAAAAAGAAGCAGAACGCCAATTAAATCAGCAGTTTAGTAAACCAACTAATCATTCACAGGAGAAATAACGTGGAGAAAAAGAAACTTATTTATCGTGTTTCATTACCAGTTCGTTTTTGTCATGTTTTTATTGTGATTTGCTTTGCTTTAGCTGGATTATCGGGCTTATCGCTGTTTTTTCCATCACTATCAATTTTAGGGAAAGTCCTTGGTACACCACAATTATTACGTGTATTACATCCCTTTATTGGCGTAACGGTTTTTCTGCTACTAGTATTTATGTTTATTCATTTAGTTAAACATAATATTCCTAATCGCGATGATCTACGCTGGATTAAACGAATAGATAAAATTATTGCGGGCAAAGAGCCAGAAGATATCCCAATAGGTAAATATAACGCTGGGCAAAAATTCCTGTTTTGGTGCATTATGGGGCTAATTTCTGTGCTCCTGATAACGGGTCTTATCATGTGGCGACGATATTTTGCTGATTATTTTCCGATTGAAATTGTCCGTTTTGCCATTTTAATTCATGCGATGGCGGCTATCAGCTTGATACTTTTAATTATGGGGCATGCTTATATGGCTATTTGGGTAAAAGGCTCAATTAAAGGAATGATTCTTGGCTATGTTTCACGTCCGTGGGCTAGAAAAAATCATTCTCAATGGTATGTCGACGAGATGCAAAAAACCTATAAAACTAAAAAAAATCTACCGCCATCAAAGGAGGCCTAATTAGGAATATTGCGATGACTATTCATATCACGCCACAACAACAGTTAGAATCTAAATCACAGCAAGGTATTAATCAGGGAGCGAAGCTCCCATTACTCTACTTACCTCATCCGAAGCGTATCTACCAACATAGAAAACAGCGATTTATGCAATTAGCCAAAGCCAATCCACTGGCGCATTATTTTTCACTATGTGCTAAAATTAATGCGTTACAATTGACCATCGTTGATCAATCGCCTATTACCCAAAACATTAAGGTTGCTGCTAATAACCTCATTACCGCTAACAACTCTGCATTACTATCCGCCAATAACTTATTCAATCAGCAGTGGCAAGATTATTTAACCCAGATTATTAATGGGTTAACTGATTTTCAACCTCAAATTGACCCCATTATTCAGTCATTAAATAATAAAACGCGCCAAGAAAAACAACAGTTGGCCACCGATTTACTTAGTGGCGCCTTTACAAAAGTAAATAGCGGTGAAGCACTGTTTATTTGGTCTGCTTTAGCCTGCTATTATACGCAGCTTGCCGCGCAGCTAACGGGGGAAACGGCAGCAATAGCTACACGAGCACATAATTCTCCTTTATGTCCCCTTTGCCATAGCCATCCTATAGCGAGTATCGTCCATTTAGGATCTGAAAACGGTCTACGCTATTTACAATGTAGTTTATGTGAAACACAGTGGTATAGCCCACGTGTAAAATGTACCAACTGCCAAGATATGTCCGCTATTGATTATTACTCTCTGGATAAAGAATTAGCCGCGGTTAAAACCGAATGTTGTCATCATTGTCATGGCTACTTAAAAATATTCTATCAAGATGTCGATCCCAAACTGGATATCGTCGTCGACGATTTAAATACCCTTATTTTAGATCAAGAAACAGAAAACGCTGGTTTTAGTAAAACGGGTTTAAACCCTATGCTATTTCCTTAACTAATTTTACTGCTTTATAATAGTGCTAACGACATTAATATTAACTAGAAAGGAAACTTATTTTGACTAACGCCAAACACTATTTTTTTACTGCGTTGATTCCAATGATGCTATTTTTTACGGCATGCAGTTATGCGCTACCCACTCCTATTCCTTTCCGTTTTATCCAAGAAGCCGCGAAGGAAGGAGATGCAGAGGCACAGTTACTGGTAGGCATTGCTTATGATAAAGGCGATCCATTAGAAAAAGATCAGGATAAAGCGGTCTATTGGTATTTAAAAGCAGCCGATCAAGGTAATGCTAAAGCGCAGTACAATTTAGCATTAAGTTATGAGCATGGCGAAGGGGTAGAAAAAGACATGGAGATGGCGCTACTTTGGTATACCAAAGCGGCGGAACAAAATAATAGTAATGCTCAGAATAATCTAGCGGTTATGTACCAATATGGTGAGGGGACAAAAGCCAATATCGATAAAGCGTTATATTGGTATAAAAAAGCTGCTGAAAATGGTAATGCTCAGTCGCAATTTAATTTAGCCAGTTTTTATTTAGCGGGTAAAGGCATGACCACCCCAGATAAACTACAAGCCTTTGCGTGGTATCATATTGCTTTCGAAAATGGTAATACCGAGAGTAGTGCTCAATTGATTCGAATCTGGAAAACATTAACCGATGAGGAAAAACATGAAGCGCGTAGATTGGCTAGTCAATATGACTTGCTTTATTTCAATTATGAAAATAATGCCATGACCAAATAAACGAGCATGATCCCACGTGTGATTAATCCTCTCACACTCAATCAGCTTAAAACCCAATAATAAAACGCAATAAAAACATTTATGTTTAACATTAAGATATTGTGTTATTCATACTAATATTAACGAATAAGGGATTAATTTAATGCTAAAAAACAGCGGTAAATATCTTATAGCGATACTGATGACAACTACTTTTATATTCGCTACATCGACTTATGCACAATCGTCGAAAGAACCGGATGCTATTCGATTTATTCGTATCTCCGCCAATAAAGGAGATGCCGAGGCACAGTATTATTTAGCTTTAGCTTATGATGCGGGTGATGGTGTGGAAAAAGATCCAAAAAAGGCTATCGAATGGTATCAAAAATCTGCCGAGCAAGGTTATGTTGATTCCATGTTTAACTTAGCGGTAAGTTATAATGATGGCGAAGGCATTGAACAAAATAAAGAATTAGCGCTTTTATGGTATACAAAAGCCGCAGAAAAAGGGGACTCAGATGCGCAAAATAATCTTGCTTTTATGTATGAGCAAGGTGATGGCGTAGAAGCAAATATGACTTTAGCGCTTGAATGGTATCGAAAATCAGCGTCACAGGGCAATCCATTAGCTCAAGTTCATTTAGCTGAGATGTATGCAAATGGTAAAGGTTTGGCTAAGGCACATAACGTCGAAGCTTACGCGTGGTATCGGGTCGCCAGTGCCAATAACAATCAGCGCGCGGCTCAACAAGCAGATGCCATTTTTCAACAACTTAATGAGGATGAGCAAAAACAGGCTGAGGAATTAGCACAAAAATACAGTGCTGATTATCTTAAACAAAAATGAGTAGTACGCTAATTTAACCACAAAACGCATAATAACATTTTGATTATTATGCGTTTTTTTATTTTTTCTTTATCTATTAGATATATAATACCCCGTCTTTAATATTTTTATATTGTTATTATTACTATTTATCGTTTTAACCAATACCCACAAATTATACTTAACTTTTAGCGAAAGTAAGTTACAATACAGTATCTTTGTACTAGTTTAAGGGTATTTATGTATTATCTATTTCGTTGTATAGCGGTTATCATTTTAACTATTTTTTCGATAAACTGGACTAGTGCTAAAGAAACTAAATATGTTGCCATTACGGCCATTATTGAGCACCCTTCGTTAGATAAGATTAGGCAGGGCATTGAAGATGAACTTGTCGACCAAGGTTATACTATTGGTCAAGACCTCATTATTCGCTATCAAAGTGCCCAAGGCAGTAGCGCCACCGCCGCACAAATTGCCAAGCGATTTGTGGCGACCAAACCCGATGTTATCGTTCCTATTACGACACCAAGCGCTCAAACTGTCGCTGCTGCAACAAAAACGATTCCTATCGTGTTTGCTGGCATTACCGATCCGGTTGCGGCAAAATTAATCAAAAATTGGCAGCCAAGTAAAACCAATATCACAGGCGTTTCAGATGCCCTACCATTAGCGCCACAAGTAGCGTTAATGCTAAAATTAAAACCTGATTTAAAAACGGTCGGTTGCGTATACAGTCCAAGTGAAATAAACTCAACCACCGTATTAAAAAACTTACGCCAAGCATTAGCAGAACACCACATTGATCTACTTGCGGTCCCTGCTCAAAAAACCTCTGATGTCGCGCCTGCCGCGCGTAGCCTTAAAGGGAAAGTCGATCTTATTTATACCACGATAGATAATAATGTGGTTTCTGCTTATGAGTCCTTAGTAAAAACGGCTGTAGAGAGTAAATTACTACTATTGGCATCGGATCCAGATTCCGTTGAACGCGGTGCGGCTGCGGCTTTAGCGATCGGTTATTATCAGTTTGGACGACAAGCGGGACAAACTGTGGCACGTATTTTAGGTGGTGAACATCCTGGTGATATCGCGCCAACGATTAGCAACAGTACGGTCTTAATCCTTAATCCAGCCTCAGCCAGTCAACAGGGTTATTCATTTTCCCCTGATCTACTTAACACCGCTGACCAGATTATTTCTGCGAATTAAATGGATAAGAGCCTAGCTATTTGACGTATTCGGTTAAATGGCTAAGGCAACTAATTTCCGACACGTTTAAACATCATTAATTAGCATTGCCTATATGTAAACTTTTATTTACATATAGTGCAATTTACTATATACCTTATCATATCCATTGCATTACGGGCATTTCAACGCTAATATAACATCATTATTGTAATGTGAAATTTACAAGGTGATAATAATGAACTCACTATGCCAAAAATTTTTTACCGCTGTCATTGTACTGATGACGTCATTCATTACCTCTGCGCAGGAGAAAAGCCACTACGTTGCGATCACCGCAATTGTTGAGCACCCTGCCTTAGATAACGTCCGTAAAGGCGTAGTAGATAGACTCACCGAGCAAGGTTATATAACTGGAAAAAATCTTAAATTACAGTTCCAAAGTGCACAAGGTAGCAGTGCCAATGCCGCCCAAATTGCCAAACAATTTGTCGCCAGTAAACCTGATGTGATTGTAGCTATAGCGACCCCAAGTGCCCAAGCACTTGCCGCAACAACCAAAACCATTCCTATTGTGTTTACGGCTGTCACCGATCCGATTGCTGCAAAATTAACACGCAGTTGGCAAGCGACAGGAACTAATATTACTGGCGTTTCTGATGCCCTATCTTTAGACAAACAAGTTGATTTAATGTTAATGATTAAGCCTGATTTAAAAACCGTGGGATCGGTCTACAGTCCTAGTGAAATTAACTCTACCCAGACATTAAGACAGCTTGAGCCCCTATTACAAGCAAAAGGGATTAAATTGCTTTCAGCCTCTGCGCAGCGTACTTCTGATATTCCCGCCGCGGCAAGAAGTTTAAAAGCCAAAGCGGATCTGATCTATACCACCACTGATAATAATGTTGTCTCAGCTTATGAAGCTATCGCCAAGATTGCCAATGAAAGTAAAATTCCATTAATAGCCTCTAATCCTGATGCGGTCGCACGTGGAGCAACGGTTGCGCTTGGTATGAGTTATTACGATTTGGGTCGACAAGCAGCAGATATCGTTATCCGTATTCTTAATGGTGAAAAAGCAGGGGATATCGCTCCGCAAATTGGTAATGTCACCGAGTTAATCATCAATAAGACGGCAGCAAATCGCCAAGGTCTTGCGTTGTCTGAGGAAATCCTAAAATCAGCTCAACATATCATTGAATAATAATAAATAAGAATGATTAATTTAAATATTAAGAGGTCATGGCTAATGCGTTGTTTTTTTCTTCCAATATCTATTTTTATGGTAATCACATCCGTTATCTTTTCATGCCAAGCAAATGAAAAACCCGCTTACGTTGCAGTGACGGCTATTATTGAACATCCAGCACTAGATAGTGTCCGTAATGGCGTGTTAGATGAATTAAAACAAAATGGTTATATTGAAGGTGAAAACCTAAAATTTCAGTATCAAAGTGCGCAAGGTAGTAGTGCCAATGCTGCGCAAATAGCTAAGCAATTCGTAGCCAGTAAACCCGATGTCATTGTTGCAATTGCCACCCCCAGTGCTCAAGCATTAGTGGCAACAACCAAAACCATACCGATTGTCTTTACTGCCGTAACCGATCCCGTTGCCGCACGTTTAACAAAACAGTGGGGAACAACAGGAACTAACGTCACTGGGGTCTCTGATGCGCTACCGCTAGATAAACAAATTGAACAAATGCAAAAAATTAAGCCAAATTTAAAAGCAATCGGCTATGTTTACAGTCCTGGTGAAATTAATTCCACCCATATTTTAAAACAACTTAATGACTTATTGACTCCAAAGGGGATAAAAGTTATTGCTGCGCCGGCACAGCGTACTTCTGATATTCCTGCCGCGGCGCGCAGTTTAAAGGGTAAAGTGGATTTAATTTATACAACAACCGATAATAATGTGGTTTCTGCTTACGAATCACTTGCTAAAGTAGCAAATGAAAGTAAAATTCCTTTGATCGCATCGGACCCTGTGGTAGCGACACGCGGAGCAACCGCCGCTTTAGGAATGAGTTATTATGATTTAGGTCATCAAGCAGGGAAAATGGTTATTCGTATTCTTCAAGGTGAAAATCCTGGCGATATAGCGGTTGAAACGGGTAACGTTATGCAATTCGTGGTAAATAAATCAGCCGCTGAGCGTCAGGGCGTAACACTGTCTGATGACGTATTAGCCTCAGCGAATGAAATTATTAATTAATTATATAAAATTATAGAGGAATCACAGCTCCTCTATTGGTAAGAAAAATAAATGGATCTAATGTAATGTCTTTTGAAATCGCATTTGGAACACTGGAGATCGGCCTTATTTATGCGCTGGTCAGTTTGGGCGTCTTAATTTCGTTTAGAATACTAGACTTTCCTGATTTAACCGCAGATGGTAGTTTTCCTTTAGGTGGTGCTGTCTGTGGCGTTTGTCTATACCTAGGAGTCAATCCATGGTTAGCCACCTTATTTGGTATGCTTGCTGGTGCATGTGCTGGGGTTATTACCGCTTGGCTATATGTAAGATTAAATATTATGCAACTGCTATCCAGTATTATTGTAATGATTGCACTATACTCAATCAATTTACGTATTTTAGGTCTCGGTCCATTTTTACAGCACGAAACACCGCGTATGTCGGGATCGCCTAATTTACCGTTATTAGATGCTGAGACTATTTTCACCCCATTTATTAATGCAGACTATAGTAATCAATATTATCTTCAGCCATTAATCATATTAGCCTTTGTGGTTATATGCTGGAGTTTACTCAATTCATTTCTAAATACCCAACAAGGCTTAGCACTACGCGCCACCGGTGCCAATGCCCGTATGGCCAAAGCGCAAGGCATTGCTACGGGAAAAATGGTTATCCTTGGTATGGCCATTTCAAATGGATTAATTGCCTTAGGCGGTTCATTATTTGTACAAACCCAAGGCAATGCAGATATCTCGATTGGTGTCGGAACGATTGTTATAGGGTTAGCCGCTGTGATTCTTGGTGAAAATTTATTATCTTCTAAACGTATAGGATTAATGACCTTAGCGGTTATCTTAGGTTCAATTGTCTATCGTTTCTTTATTGCCTTAGCACTGGGTAACGAAACCTTACAACGTATTGGGATTGGTACGGAAGATTTGAATCTTATTACTGCTATCTTGGTCACGTTAGCGTTAGTTTTACCAAAGCAATTAAAAAAATGGAAAGCACGTCGAGGAGCTAACGCATGATTAAAGTGGAAAATATACAGTTAACCTTTAACGCAGGTACGCCAATCGAAAACCATGTACTGCGCAACTTAAGTTTAACTATTAAGGAAGGTGAATTTGTTACTGTTATTGGTAGCAACGGTGCGGGTAAAAGCTCACTATTAAATATTATTAGTGGCGATCTATTAGCCGACTCTGGCTATGTAATTATTAATAATCGTGACGTCACCCGCTACCCTACATGGAAACGCGCTAATTTAGTGGCTAGGGTATTCCAAGATCCAATGGCAGGTACCTGTGAAAAATTGACGATAGAAGAAAATTTAGCGCTTGCTTATAAAAGAGGGCAACCAAGAACATTATTACCTGCGCTTAATCGTCAAAATAAAGTATTATTTAAAGATAAACTCGCACGCTTAAATCTTGGTCTAGAAAACCGGTTAAATGATCTAATGGGATTACTATCAGGAGGTCAGCGCCAAGCGGTAAGCTTATTAATGTCATCTTTACAGCCATCTAAAATTTTACTGCTTGATGAGCATACGGCAGCGTTAGATCCGAAAACAGCGCAGTTTGTTTTATCCTTAACTAACCAAATTGTACAAGAGAATAAACTAACTACGCTTATGGTAACTCACTCAATGAAACAAGCACTTGAGTATGGTACGCGTACTATCATGCTTCATCAAGGACAAGTAGTGTTGGATATTTCCGGTGAACAACGTAGTAAATTAGGCGTTAGTGATCTACTAAATATGTTTGAAAAAACGCGCGGAGAAACCATTACTGATGATGCATTATTATTAAGTTAATAGGTAAAATCTGCTCACTTATTTTAACTACAGTCTTATATTGATATAAACTGTAGTTAAAATAAATTTAATCTGGAATATGAGTGAGTTTGATGACCAATACATAGACACTATTTATGTGAATCACTATCTATTCATATCGCTTATTAATAAACAATAAAAATCAGATTATTCGATTTTTATATCACCAATCAAATGATAAAGACAAAACTCATTATCCAGCTTTAATCATCTTCATATTAAATACGTATTGAGTGAATTCCATCCAATGGCAATACTAGATTATATATGGGTTGCTACAAATAGATATCCTTGACGAGGTATAGACCTCATTCTTATTTTTACAGACAATAGATAAGCAAATTTGATAAATGATTCTATTTAAGACTGTGGTTATGCAGGAAATGACATTGAAAGAATAGAATAATACGCATCAGATTTAAAAAGTATTGTTGTTTATATAAGTAGCGTAAATGAGTTAATTGAGTTTTTAAACAAGCGCAAAGAAAAGATTGATTAAGGCTTGTTACATTTATGTTCACGGCGTTTTAAATTATGCTTCCTTTCATTAAACAACCATAATCCAAAAAAGAAAGTATACAAGCAACCACACCAGCAAAAATCGAGATGACATGGTCCGATGTGAATATTGAAAATATATTAGTAATAGAAGTAGGATATGGTTTAATTCCTATGGTAGACCAAAACCAAAATGGCGAATTATTAGGACGTATTCGTAGTTTACGCAAAAAATTTGCGCAAACATTAGGATTTTTACCTCCACAGGTTCATATCTGAGACAACCTTTTGCTCTCACCTTATCAATAAAAATTTTTATAAAAGGCGGCGAAATTGTAAATAACAAATGGCTAGCAATCAATCTAGATAATGTCACAGATACCATTGAAGGCCTTTAGACAGAGTAATTACACAACAGTGGTTACCTGGTTCTGATCCATTAATGTGATAGGACTCAACATCAACTTAGAACGCCTGCTATTTATTACAAGCGTTACAAAACACCAGTAATCTAGAACTAGGATTAGCAGAACATATTATTGAACAAATGAAACAAGCCATTGAATAACAAAATGCCATTGGTGTACCGCCTGTTTTATTAGTAAACCCAATATTAAGACCAATGTTATCACAGTTTTTACGCCAGAATTTTCTACAATTATCGGTATTATCAAACTTAGAAATCATCGACAACCGAGAAATAAAATTAACCTATCAAGTTGGGGCATAATAAAATTAAATCACTATTTAGATAACCAATAGTCATTAAAAAAGCGGCAGTTTTCTTTAAAAGTGCTACATTGTCGCTATTCAATTTTAATATTCTACTCATCTGATGAATTTTTTATTAATCCATTAGCTCATTTTTAACACACCGATAATATCGATCTTGGGGGGGATTACAGTGTACATAGCAAAGACCAACCAGAAAAATCATTGATTTTATTTATTTTTTAGCAAAATCAATGATTTAAACAATTAAATAGTTAATAATATGCTTTATTTTTTATGGTTAAATAACAACGCTGTTTTAATGTATAAAATCAGATATATAAATTAAGTAATTTATTGTTACTAAAAAAGTAATTATTAAAAAAACAATTGGATAGTGTTCATCGCTATTCTAAAGTAACAAAACGTTGACATTCACAATGCGGTTATCGCATCAAGGTTTAATGATACTACACCTTATAAGCTTTTTAATGAAACATGAACCTCATCAACAATGATAAATTGACCATCAGATTGTTTTAACCAAATCTCAACATCGATACAACGACAATTATCAAAATAACACTCAAGTATACTATTATTATCAATCCATGTAACGATATGCCGCCCAAAATCGAAATCAGCATACTCTTCAGGGTACTCGACACCCAATTTTTCACTTATCTCGTAATAGCGTAAATTTAAAAAATCGCTCGCTTTGAATTCAGTTAACGGTGTACCAAAATCCGGTCGTTCCATGCTTAAATTAAATTTTTTAAACTTTTGAACTTCAACTTCATCGTGAGCTTTAAAGGCTTGAGATTTTTCTGAGTCGACGTCAACGCATGGTGCTTTCAATTTTTGGAAAACCGCGCTAAGATTCTGTATTTGCAATTTTAACCATATAAAAATCAACATAATAAAAGTGCCTATCTATTCTAATGAGATGAATTTATTTTAGTATATATTTTGATATAAAAAATTATTTAAATAAATAACTATTTTAATCATTTATTACGCAAAAAGTTGCATGCGATGCTAACTAGCAATGATACCGATTGAATACACAGCATGAAAACAAACAGCATAATTATCGCAGTGAATGCTAAGTCTAGTATAGTTTGAATTATTAACTGTTAAGTTGCTAAAATAATAGATGATTATTTAATAACTTTTTTCACTAAAAATTTTACAGAATAGGATTATTTTTATAATACTCTTTTTAATAAAAAGGATTATCCTATTAAGCGCTAAAGATAATTATCCCTTATGTTAATTAAAAAGAATGAAATTATATAATCTTCCTGGTATCAAAATTAACTGTGTATTTATATCCTCGTGTGTCAGTAATCCTTAACAATATAACTGGTTTTATTAAAGATTTAATAACAGGAATAACCATTGGTATTATTACTATACTATTAGCCATGGTAATTGCTATTACTAGTGGCGTGTTACCACAACATGGCTGACACAATCGTTACTGTGGCTACCTTAATGGTATTGATTGTTTAGTTAAAGCTAAAAGTTAAGATATCGCGACATTTACCAGCACTATAGATTGTTAGAACGTATATTAGAACAACAAGGCTCGGTATAAAGCAAAATAAAAAAAATAGATGAAAGTATTTTTGCTCATGATGCGGATATCACAACTTATGCTTGTCGTAATGGAATATCTCTTCCAGATGACGATTTTACAGAGGTCAATGGTGTAGCAGGACAAGAAAATAGTCCAGCTCAATATAAAGCCAATTATTGGGAAGTCAACGTCCGTGCTATGGAAATGCGCAGTGATTATAGTAATACCTACGGTTCAAAAAATGAGATTAAAGCTGTAGAGAATTATAATGAAGTCATAACAAATTATAAATTAGAGAAAATCATATATGATTATTTATTAAAACAATATCAAAATAAGTTGGAAGTTTATCATCAAGCAATCAGTAAGGGGCAGCAAATGGAAAAACCGCAGCCTATATCACCGCCTATAAAACCTAAAGATTACGATTTAAATAAAGAACGCTACGACAGTATAATTATAAGAGATAGGAATGAAAAAGATAGCGGGGGTCCTATTATGCCAAAAGGTGCATGGTATGCACCAAAAACAGGTAAAACACCATTAGGTTTAAAATCTGGGCTTTTAGAGTATAAACCGAAAATTTAAACAAAGGTTAAGTATGATTATAAGAAAATTTAACAGTAAAAACGTGTCAATTATAGCTATAGTGACCATTTTACTTATAAGTTATACCAGTTGGAGATATCACAAAATGAATTATCAAATGGCAATATTAGAAACAGCTACAGATTGGGACTCTCCGGATTTTCCATCCAAAAAAGTATATTTTGATGCATCAAAATGGTTAAAACAGAAACAATATATAAAAATAGATGATTACCGTCTTTTAAATTTAAACTATGAAAAATTTGATTTATTATATGAAACTGAAATGGAATCTGGTTGGTCGTTTATTTCATCAGCTTTTCTACAAGCAATCGCAGATGCTGGGGGAGATATAGGCAAAGAATTAAATGAACTTAAAAAATTAAACTCACTACAACTGAAAAAAATATTATCCCCAATCCTCAAATGGCAGTATTTATATACTGAATTCGATAAAGAGACATTGTTACCAACATTAGATTATTTTTTATTTGAATTTGATTATAAAGGTAAAATATATGAACTTTTGCTAATAAGAACAATTTATGAAGACGAATTTATATTTTTGAATTTCTTTGGTTTAGATTATAAAGGTTGGACTGAAAGAGATTTGCCAGATAATTTTCTTACCTATAAAAAGTATCTTGAAAAGAATCATTTATCTACTTTACCTGTAGATTAATTTTTTCTTGAAAAATAGATACTATTCAAGCTAAAAACATCCTCTTTGTTTATTTGTAAAATATATCTTCATCGTTAAATTAAGTACTACAAGAGCTTAATGGTAAATAGCTATTAACTAGCTATTTACTCATCACTAAACCGTCCTTTTCTGATAAGTATCTTTAATATTGACTGGCTTATTGAGCTGTCTGTCTAAAAAGTTAGCACAGTTTATTTCTATGATGTAAATAAAATATATATATTTTGCCTAAATATCTTTATTTTTATTAAAAAAATAAATCATTAATAATCATCATGTTATGATTTTTTTTGCAATTTTTCACTAATATTTTTTTATATAAAATAGTGTTAAATATTCTTAATATATTCAATCATTTAAGTTAAATATTTTTATTTTATAACGAATAAAAAACAAAATACTGTCCTAAAGTACAGCTTCTCTTTCATCTTAAATTTTGCTAGCATATACAAATTGATAACTATTTATGTGAAATGGAATTATTGGAGGTAATAGTATAATAATCTTCTTCTTAGGGAGCTAGAATAGCTACACATAATCATATAATTAATTACACGCAATAATATAAGTGACAGCGTTAACGAATTACATATTGTAAGATTGTCAGCCCTATATTTATTGTCTAATTCTTTATTTAAGAAAAGAGAGATGTTAAAAAAATGATTAAATTTAAAAATATGCTTCATACCAGAATATATCAGGTTCAGACAACCAATGTTAGCTTTAATAAAAAGCTCGGCTTATCACTGAGCTTAATTATGATTATTTAACTTTAGAAGCCGCTTATTCAGCGGAAGAATTGACATATTAAATACTACTTATGTGAAATTTTCTCAGCCACCTATTCGGCGGTGGTGAAGGATTATATCAAACGTCGTGCATTATTTTAAAGTAAAATTACGCTATTTTTAGATAAAGTACTTTTTATAAAAAAGGAGATAAATAGAAAAATGTTAAATATTAACTTAATAAAGCCATTGAAGGAAAACCGAAATGGAAAATCTTATCAAAAAGCAAAAACCCCAGATGCGGTCACATCTGAGGTAATATCATTAATTCCAACAAGACAAAGCGAAATTAACCCTATGAAGAATAACATAATTTACAGAGACAGTCCAATTATAGCCGACATCGCTATTACCGTAGATGCAAAAGGCCGTTTTAATCTTAATGCGTTGCATAAGGCGAGTGGATTAGATAGCAACAAATCACCTACGTTGTGGTTGAAGACTCAAATCACACAAGATTTAATTAAAGAACTAAGGCAGAATCCTGCCTTCCTTCAAGAATCAACCGATATGCGAAAACGTACATCACTGATGATTAAACGTGGTATTAATCAAGAATTTTTTGCCCATGAACTTCTAGCTATATCTTATGCTGGCTGGATTGGTCCTAAATTTCAATTAATGGTTAATCAAGCCTTTTTGAATTACAAAAAAGTGAAACTTGCACAAACAAAGACGATACAAAAATATTATTTACTGGAATATCGTCAAGCCAAAGCGATGGAGCTATCTGTTAAATTATTAGATACAGTGTTTAGTAACCTTACTCATTTTAGCGAAAAATCTAAGCAAGTTATTTATGCAAATACTTTAAACCTTATTGCGGGTAAGGAGATAATCCCACAACCACCATTAGAAAATAAAACATACACGGCAACAGAAGTGGGTAAACGGTTAAATATATCCGCAAATAGAGTTGGCCGTATAGCTAATAAGCTTAACTTAAAAACAAAAGAATATGGGATATTTATATTAGAAAAATTACATTCTTGCGATAAATATGTTGAGTCTTTTAGATATAATGAAAAAGCAATTAGAGAGATTAACCATTATTTAGATGAAAAATAACTGGTTTAAAAGTATGAAGGGATAACACATTTTACCAATAAAATTTATTAGGAAAATGTGTTATCCACTTACACGCTATCTTATAAAATTTTTCCTAACATAACACAACTAAAAAGTAAAATTTTTATTGGTAGAAATAAAAAATGGATTTAAATATAAAAGATGGCATTATACTAAACTGTGTCAATAGTAAAAGCGTCTGAAGCAGACACATCTACTAAATAGCGAATAATATAGTATTAATATTGCTATCTTATTAAAGTAAAAACCAAAAAATTTTATTACGATCCTCTTTTATATTTTTATAATCGGCGTATGTTATTCATGTTTTTTAATTATTAGGAACATCGTTCATTAATGAATTTAATCTTAAATAAATCCTCATTCCGTTTTAATAGTATTGGTCGATTTTTCGATACCTAATACGATAACGCGTTCTTTATTTACTGGCCCCTTATTTGGTACTGACGATGATTAGTTGTAGCAAATGAGCGATAAATTTACTTATTTAACTTAACAGCAAAAGATCAAAATGAAATGGCATCATCTTAGTCGCATACAAATAGGCAGTGCTTTTCGCGCAGCCTGCTTTGAACAAGCATATAATCGAGTACGATTTGTAAACGATCTCATTGCCGGGATCACGGTTGGCATTATTGCTATTCCGCTGTCCATGGCATTGGCAATCGCAAGCGGTGTACCTCCTCAGCATGGTTTATATACGGCAATTATTGCTGGGGTTGTTATCGCGTTAACAGGTGGTTCGCGGTTTAGTATTTCAGGACCAACTGCCGCATTTGTGGTCATGCTTTATCCAGTATCGTTACAATTTGGTTTGTCTGGTTTATTCGTTGCCACCCTATTGTCTGGCCTGTTTCTTATTGTGATGGGCATTATTCGATTAGGCCGCTTAATCGAATATATTCCGTTGCCAGTGGTTTTAGGTTTTACCTCTGGTATCGGTATTACCATCGCAACAATGCAAATTAAGGATTTTTTTGGGTTGTCTATTTCATCAATGCCTGAAGATTATATCGGGAAAATGATGGTTATTATTCGACAATTTCCTACATTATCCGTTGCGGATACGTTGGTGGCGATAAGTACATTATTGACGCTGATCGTTTGGCCAAAATTACGTTTAAAATTTCCAGGACATTTACCTGCATTGATTGTCGGTGTGCTTGTGATGTTTTTATTACAAGGATTCGGTTATTCGGTAGATACCATCGGATCGCGTTTTAGTTATACGTTGACCGATGGCTCAATTGGGCATGGTATTCCAGCTCTATTACCTGAATTTACGTTACCTTGGAAACTAACTGATTTTGATTGGAATTGGGCGACAATTTCGGCATTAATTCCGGTTTCTTTAACGATGGCAATGTTATGCGCTATTGAATCACTGCTATGTGCCGTAGTGTTAGATGAGATGACCCACACAAAACATAACTCTAATAGTGAATTAATTGGGCAGGGGTTAGGGAACGTGCTCGCTGCCTTTTTTGGTGGGATATCCGCGACAGCGGCAATTGCACGTTCGGCGGCTAATGTTAAAGCGGGGGCGACATCACCAATATCATCTTGCATACACGCGTTAGTGGTCTTATTGGCTTTAGTCAGTTTAGCTAAATATCTCTCTTTTCTACCATTGTCAGCGATGGCGGCACTGTTATTAATCGTTGCTTGGAATATGAGTGATGCTAAACGAGTCGGCTATATTATTAAACGCGCGCCTAAAGACGATATTATTATTTTATTGATTTGTATGTTATTGACGGTATTAGCGGATATGGTTGTTGCCATAACAGTAGGCATTGTCTTAGCTTCGCTATTATTTATGCGCCGTATTGCTCATATGACAAAAATTGTCGAATTGCCACAAAGCACACCAACTACCTTGGTTGTTCGTATTAGTGGTCCGCTGTTTTTTGCCGCAGCAGAAAAAACATTTTTAGCTTTATATAATCGTATTAATGGTTATCAGCATATTGTTTTACAGTGGGATGCGGTACCACTTTTAGATGCTGGGGGATTAAATGCACTTATCCATTTTATTGATGCTTTACCTGAACATGTCGATTTAGCTATTACCGAGTTACAATTTCAACCATTGAAAACGTTAGCCAGAGCCAATGTGATGCCTATACCAAATAAATTAATGTTTTATTCTACTATTGATGAAGCGTTGGCAGATAAATCGCTATAAAAGGTAATCGATCCAGTGCTGTACATGCAGCACTGACAATTCATCGCATTGTTAGGCTAAAGAGCAAAATGTTATCCCATTATACAAAATATAAACTGACTAAAGACGCTATTCAATGAAAAAAGATTGACTGGAAAATACGCGAGTTTTTATCCTTTTCCTGTTTCTCTACTAATAGTAAATATCGCACTGTTTACCATTACTCAACATTAAATAATTTAAAATAAGGGTATTGTTCGTCATTTGTTTTTAGACTATTTATTATCATCATAACTGTTTGATGGCGATAGGCTAGTCAATGGTTGTTTTGTTGTCTAATAAATGGGGGATTAAAATTAATTACCTTACCTTACCTTACCTTACCTTACCTTACCTTATCGCATAAGTTATAAGCGCTATTAGTTTGTTTTATATGCTTATTGTTCATTTTATGATTTGCTTATATCTCTAGTTTTGTACTTTACAAACTACAATCAGTGCCCTATATTCAATTAAAATCCATCATTATTGATTGTTTTTTCTTCAAAAATAACTTTTTTAACTTTATTAATTGTAGGTTTATGGATATGGCAAAAAAACCTTTAATTGCTATTCATGGCGGAGCAGGGACCATGACTCAATCATTATTGAGTAGCAGCAAAGAAACGGACTATTTAACGTCATTAAACGCGATTGTTGCTGCCGGACAAGCTATATTAGCCAAAGGCGGTAGTGCTTTAGATGCGGTGACAACGGCTGTGTGTCTATTAGAAGATAATCCTTTGTTTAATGCAGGTAAAGGTGCGGTATTTACTCATTCAGGAAAGAATGAATTAGATGCTGCAATTATGGATGGTGCTACTTTAAACGCGGGGGCGGTAGCAGGTGTTTCTCATATTCGTAATCCTATTTTAGCTGCTAAAGCAGTGTTAAACCATGGTAAGCAAGTTTTTTTAATTGGCAAAGGCGCAGAAGCATTTGCGGCGGCTAACGGTATTGAGTTAGTTGATTCCGATTATTTTTTTACTCAAGAACGCTATGATCAATTACAGGCCGCATTAGCGATAGGGCAAGAGAATGTGTTAGATCATGATAGTCAATCACTATCACTAAACCACATTAACTCTGATCCGATTGATCCTAAAAATAAGTTGGGTACGGTAGGCGCTGTTGCATTAGATGCCCATGGTAATTTGGCGGCGGCTACTTCAACTGGTGGTTTGACAAATAAAGTTGATGGACGAGTGGGTGATTCCCCCATTATTGGTGCTGGCTGTTATGCCAATAATAATACCGTTGCCGTATCAGCAACAGGCACAGGAGAGATGTTTATTCGTGGTGTCGTTGCTTATGATGTTTCGGCATTAGTTGAGTATGCCGGTTTATCTTTAGAACAAGCAGCCCATCGAGTTGTCATGGATAAATTGCCTAAAATTAATGGTCGAGGAGGCATCATTGCTATTGATCATTTAGGTAATATTGCCATGCCATTTAATACGGAAGGTATGTATCGCGGCTTTGGTTATGTAGGTGACGCACCAAAAGTTGCTATTTATAAGACATAAAAGATTAATAACTAAGCTAAGTCGGCAGCCGGATAATTTTTATTAGGGTGACGATCAATTATGGTATAGGGGCACATTACAATGAATAAGCAAGCACCTTCTTTGACGCGACAAAATAGATCACGGCGTGTAACCGATAATGCTCGTCCAGTGATTGAGGTAAAAGATCTTTGTGTTGATTTTATCAGTGAGGATCATCATGTCCAAGCTGTTCGCCATCTTTCATTTCAGGTAAAGGCTGGGGAAACTTTAGCTATTGTTGGCGAATCTGGATCGGGTAAATCGGTGACATCGCTTTCGTTAATGCGTTTAGTTGAGCAAGGGGGAGGCAAAATTACCCAAGGCGAGTTATTATTTAATTTGCAGGAAACGATCGTTGATTTAGCTAAAGCGGATAGCAAGACCATTCGCGCCTTACGCGGTGCAAATATCGCTATGATTTTTCAAGAGCCGATGACTTCGCTTAACCCTGTCTTTTCTGTTGGGGAACAAATCGCCGAATCAATTCGTCTTCATCAACATAAAACTCGGGCTGAGGCGCGATTAGAAGCATTAGCCATGCTTAAAAAAGTACGTATACCTGAAGCAGAAAATGTGTTAAATCGTTATCCGCATCAATTATCGGGCGGTATGCGTCAACGCGTGATGATTGCCATGGCTTTATCTTGCAAACCAAATTTATTAATTGCGGATGAACCCACTACCGCACTGGATGTGACCATTCAATCACAAATTTTACAGCTTATTAAAACGTTACAAGCTGAAATGAATATGGCGGTTATCTTTATTACGCACGATATGGGCGTGGTTGCTGAAGTAGCAGATCGCGTATTAGTTATGTATCGCGGTGAGAAAATCGAAGAAGGGCTGGCTGCGGATATTTTTGCTAATCCAAAACAGACTTATACGCAAACCTTATTAGCCGCTGTACCAAAACTAGGCGCCATGCAAGGTAGTGATTTACCCGCTAAGTTCCCATTATTAAATAATACCAATTTATCAAACCCGCAGGAGTTAGTTAAACCAGTTGATTATAGTCAGCCACCTATTTTATCGGTTGATCAGTTAGTTACACGCTTTGATATTCGTAGTGGTTTATTAAATCAAGTCACCCGACGGGTCCATGCGGTTGAAAAAGTGAGTTTCGATCTCTATTCAGGAGAAACTTTATCCTTAGTCGGTGAGTCTGGATGTGGTAAATCGACAACAGGACGTGCTTTACTGGGGCTCGTCGCTAATCAAGGCGGCGCAATTTATTTTGATGGACAACGCATTGATCAGCTTTCGGGCGCCGCCTTGCAAAAATTACGACGTGATATTCAATTTATTTTTCAAGATCCTTTCGCCTCCTTAGATCCTCGTTTAACCGTTGGTTTTTCTATCATGGAACCCTTATTAATTCATGAAAAAATATCTCGCCAAGCGGCAGAATCGCGTGTGGCTTGGTTATTAGAACGCGTAGGATTAAATGCACAGCACGCCAAACGCTATCCGCATGAATTTTCGGGCGGTCAACGCCAACGTATCTGTATTGCCAGAGCCTTAGCACTTAACCCTAAAGTGATTATTGCTGATGAATCAGTTTCGGCGTTAGATGTCTCGATTCAAGCTCAGGTGATTAATCTGCTATTAGAATTACAGCATGAATTCGGTATTTCATTGTTATTTATCTCTCATGATATGGCCGTTGTTGAACGGATTAGCCATCGCGTGGCAGTCATGTATTTAGGTCAGATTGTTGAAATGGGATCGCGTCGTGAGATTTTCGAACATCCACACCACCCTTATACCAAAAAGCTAATGGCCGCAGTGCCAACCCCTGATCCAGCAAGACGTCATGTGAAACGAGAATTAATGACTAGCGAAATACCAAGTCCTGTTAGAAAAATAGGTGATGAGCCACATATTGAACCATTGATTCGCATTAATGATCAACATCTGGTCGCTATGCATTCGGTGTCAGCACTATATTAAATAAAAAAATCATGGATTAAAGGAGAAAACAATGCTTAAAAGATATCGTTATAAGAGCTTATTAATGACTGGGCTTGCGGTTTATATGAGCCTAATTGCATTTCCTAGTTATGCCACGAAAGAGGTCACGATTGCTGTTTATTCCAATTTTTCTAGTTTAGATCCTTATGATACCAATGATACGTTATCCCAAGCCATGGCGAAATCGTTTTATCAAGGACTGTTTGGTTTTGATCAAGATTCAAAATTAGTCAATGTACTGGCAGATAGTTATACCGTTAACGAGGCTGGCACGGAATATACCATCTTTTTACGCAAAGGCATAAAATTTCATGATGAGACTGATTTTAATGCAGATGCGGTCAAAGCGACCTTTGATCGGGTGACCAATCCCGATAATCATTTAAAACGATATAACCTATTTAGTCGTATTATTAACACGGAAGTCATTAATTCTTACACGGTTAAATTTACGTTAAATCAGCCTTTTTCGGCATTTATCAACACGCTAGCTCACCCATCGGCGGTGATCATTTCTCCAACGGCATTAGCTAAATATGGTAAAGATATTGCCTTTCATCCAGTCGGTACGGGCCCATTTGTGTTTACTGAATGGAATGCCACCGATTATGTCAAAGGCAAAAAATTTGACCAGTATTGGAAAAAGGGTTTACCGAAAATAGATACCATTATCTGGCGTCCAATTATCGAAAATAATACACGTGCAGCGATGATACAAACTGGGGAAGCGCAATTTGCTTTTAGCATTCCTTATGAGCAGGCAAAGCTATTAGAAAAAAATGATAAATTAGTCTTGGTTTCGACGCCTTCTATTATTGCTCGTTATATTAGTTTAAATGTTACAAAGAAACCTTTTGATGATGTACGTGTCCGCCAAGCGCTTAATTATGCTATTAATAAAGAGGCGTTAGCCAAAGTTGCGTTTGCTGGTTACGCAACGCCAATACGTGGCGTCGTACCGGCTGGGGTTGATTTTGCTGTCGATTATGGTCCATGGCCTTATGACCCAGATAAAGCCCGAGAATTATTAGCTGAAGCGGGTTATCCTACCGGTTTTTCTACGGTGCTATGGTCTAGCTACAATCATACCACCGCTCAGAAAGTCATCCAGTTTATACAACAACAATTAAAACAAGTTGGGATAAATGTGGCAATTGAGGCAATGGAAGTGGGACAACGGGTTGCGCGCGTTGAAAGTGTGCCATCCGTTGATGACGCTGAGGTTAAAATGTATTACACGGGTTGGTCATCATCCACGATGGAATCTGATTGGGCGATCACGCCATTATTAGCCACTTCATCTTGGCCGCCAAAAATGTATAACACGGCATATTACAGTAATCCTGTAGTTGATGAAAAACTTCAACAAGCTTTGCTAACCAACGATCGTGAGACGAAAAAGATATTATATAAAGAGATTCAGGATCAAATTTGGGCGGATGCGCCGTGGATATTTTTATTGGGTGATAAACAATTGTATGTGCATAGCAAAAATTTAACGGGTATGAGTGTGATGATTGATGGATCTTTCTATTTTGAAGATATCGATTTGCACTAATTAACAAAAAATAGCGATCTATGCTGATAACTAGCATAGATCTTCACTTTTATATTCGAACATAAATCGTTACCAATAATGACGAATAGGTAAGTTTATTTTATTGGATTTGCAATATGCTAAATTATTTTATTAAGCGGTTGTTAGGTTTAATTCCCACCTTATTTATTGTGATGACCGTGGTGTTTTTCTTTATTCATTTACTGCCGGGCGATCCTGCTCGATTAGTTGCAGGTCCTGAGGCGGACGACACGGTTGTCAATATGATTCGTCATGAATTGGGATTAGATAAACCCTTATGGCAGCAATTTGGTCAATTTTTTATCAATATTATCAATGGTGATTTTGGGATTTCAATCCGCACTAAGCGACCCGTTATTGATGAAATTGCAATGCGGTTTATGCCAACCTTATTACTTACATTAACCAGTATGTTCTGGTCTGTGCTTGTAGGTATGGCAATTGGAATGGTTTCTGCGGTATGGCGAAATAAATGGCAAGATCGTTTAGGTATGGCGTTTGCCGTCACAGGGATCTCTTTTCCCTCTTTTGCTTTAGGTATGATGTTAATTCAGATCTTTTCTGTCAAATTAGGGTGGTTACCAACGGTAGGGGCGGCAAGTTGGCAACACTATATTTTGCCTTCATTAACACTTGGGGCATCGGTTGCGGCTGTAATGGCGCGTTTTACGCGTTCTTCTTTTATCGATGTATTACATGAGGATTATATTCGTACCGCTAGGGCAAAAGGGCTTAAAGAGTCGGTGGTAGTGATTAAGCATAGTTTACGTAATGCCATGATACCCGTCATTACTATGATGGGATTACAATTTGGATTTTTATTAGGTGGTTCTATTATTGTTGAAAAAGTGTTTAATTGGCCAGGACTTGGACGCTTATTAATTGATTCGGTTGAGGCTCGCGATTATCCGATTATCCAGATAGAAGTCCTTTTATTTTCCTTAGAATTTATCTTAATTAATCTAGTTGTCGATTTTTTATATGCGGCAATGAATCCAACTATCCGTTATCAATAAGGTATCGATATGCATACTAATGGTTCTACCACTATTGATGTAACATCGGCGTCTCAGGGGCAAGTGCGTACCCCTTGGCGTGAATTTTGGCGTAAGTTTAAACGACAAAAAATTGCCGTAGTTGCAGCAAGTTTTATTTTATTATTGATTGTCGTTGCGATCTTTGGGCGTTGGTTAGCCCCATACGATGCAGAAAATGATTTTGATTATATGCTGATTAATGAAGGTCCCTCAATGGCACACTGGTTTGGCGTTGATGCCTTAGGTCGGGATATTTTTAGCCGTATTTTAATTGGGACACAACTATCGCTAACTGCGGGCTTTTTTTCGGTAGCGTTAGGGGCAGTTGTTGGTACGATGATGGGGCTGATGGCGGGCTTTTATGGCGGTTGGTGGGATCGCATTACCATGCGGATTTCTGATGTACTATTTGCTTTCCCAGGAATGCTATTGGCTATTGGTGTTGTTGCTATCATGGGCAATGGCATGATTAATGTGATTGTTGCGGTATCTATTTTTAGTATTCCGGCTTTCGCACGGTTAGTACGCGGTAATACGTTAGTCTTAAAGAATATGACCTATATTGAAGCGGTAAAAAGTATCGGTGCTTCTAATTGGACAATTATTATGCGCCATATATTACCTGGCACGGTATCGGGGATTGTTGTTTATTTTACGATGCGTATAGGCACATCGATTATTACCGCGGCAAGTTTATCCTTTTTAGGTTTAGGCGCGCAGCCACCTACCCCAGAGTGGGGGGCGATGTTAAATGAGGCGCAGGCGGATATGATGATTGCTCCCCATGTTGCTATATTTCCAAGTTTAGCGATATTTTTTACGGTACTTGCCTTTAATTTGTTAGGTGATGGATTACGTGATGCGTTGGATCCAAAATTAGACCAAAAATAGTGATTTATAGATAAGAATAAATAGTGTCTCGTGCATGGTATTGCTATTGTGATATCAAAACAGAGGAACAACTAACGACAAATGATAATAAAAAAGATCCCACGCATAGGTAAATTAAGATCGGGTGAATTAGATTTGATTACCGATATTGCTGGTATAACCGTTGGACACTGTACCTTGGATCAAGGTGCAATCCAAACGGGTGTTACCGTTATTAAGCCACATTGCTTGGATCCTTATTTACATAAAGTCCCCGCCGCGGCGACGGTGATTAACGGTTTTGGTAAAAGTGTTGGTTTAATGCAGTTGGATGAATTAGGCGTATTTGAAACCCCTATCGCCTTAACTAATACGTTTTCGGTGTCTAGCGTCGCACAGGCACAAATTAAACAGGCTATTACCCTGAATCCAGAGATTGGCCGTGCTTGGCCCACCATTAATCCCTTAGTTTTTGAATGCAATGATGGATATCTCAACGATATTCAAGCGATGTCTATTACTGCCGAGCACTATAATACTGCCTATTCTCAAGCCGATCGTTATATGCAGCAAGGATCAGTTGGAGCAGGTCGTGGTATGTCATGTTTTAATCTTAAAGGTGGCATTGGCTCAGCGTCGCGCCTAGTAACATTAAATCATCAGCAACATTATTGTGTTGGTGCTTTGGTTCTGGCAAATTTTGGCATTTTATCGATGTTAACGTTGGCGGGTCAAGCACTCGGTCAGCAGCTAGCACCATGTTTACAACAAATGATGTCTGCCACCGAGAAAGGGTCAATTATTATGATTTTGGCCACCGATGCCCCATTAGATTATCGACAACTAAAACGGCTATCTTTACGGGCAGGGATTGGATTAAGCCGTACAGGTTCGTTTTGGGGACATGGGAGCGGTGATATTGCTTTGGCATTTTCCACGGCTTATACCCTCCCCCATGATCCTGAGCAACCCATGCCTGCCACCGCATTTATTCATGAGACATTATTAGATCCCTTTTTTCAAGCTGCGGCTGAAAGTGTTGAACAAGCAATTATTCATGCCTTATATCATGCACAAGCCGTACAAGGGCGCGATAATCACCAACGTTATAGCCTATCTGAACTCTATCCAGAATGGTTAATTTGAATCGGTTAATGAGCAGTAATGGTAAAAGTATATTAAGTATAAGGGCAAAATAATGCATATATTGATTTCCACAGATATTGAAGGTATAGCAGGTGTCTTCCATTCAGAACAAACCCGAGCAGGTAACAACGAATATGAGCAGGCTCGACGATGGATGGCAGCTGAAGCCAATGCCGCTGCATTAGCGGTATTAGACTATGCTCCTAACTATCAAGTGACTGTCAATGATTCACACGGTCATTTCAGGAATATGAATCCAGATAGTTTTGATCCACGCGTTCAACTAATTCAGGGTAAACCGCGTTATTTAAGTATGGCTTCAGGTGTTGAATTGGCGCCAGATGCTTTATTTATGATTGGATACCATGCCAAATCAAAATCTCGCGGTATTTTAGCACATACCATTAATGGCTTTGCTTTTTCACGGATTTGGTTAAATGATCTTGAATTAGGCGAGGCGGGGCTATACGCGGCCCTCGCTGGTGAGTTTAATGTTCCAGTCGCAATAGCAAGTGGTGACGATTGTTTTATTGCAGAAACCCAACTCTTATTACCTCATGTTACTTTTATTGAAACCAAGCAGGCACAAGGTCAATTTAGCGGTGTATCGCTGACGCCAAAGGCGGCATGTGATAAAATTTATAGTACTGTTCATCAATTTATGCAAAATAATCCATCATTACCGCTATTTCAACTTGTTGCACCTATAACGTGTCAACTACAGACCCAAACGCCCGCCTTAGCGGATTTATTTGCGCAGTGGCCAATAGTTGAAAGAGTCTCAGGTGATATGATTCAATTTAATGCTGATGGTGTACAATCTGCAATTCGGATCATAAATTGTTTTTCCGCTATGTCATTTATGTTACGTTAGTAAAAAATGCTTATAATTGTTTAGTCGTTTTTTGCCCAAATAGCTTGGTGAGATGGTATTGAATTGGCTATAAAAATTATTTAATATTCAATATAACCAACACTAATATGCTAAATTTAGCGCATTAGTTATTAATAGATACATGCACTATTTTGGCTAATTTAATTCTTTCTATTGATCTTAGTCAGCATCGTTGGTAATTTAAATAAAAGATGTTAACTCTAAAAATTATCGTTATAATGTTTTTATTATATCGATCAGTTTTTAGCTTTTATTATAAAAAAATAATAGGAAGGTATATGAATAATGATATTACCTCAATTTCTGATAAAGAGATTAGAAAAACCATATTGGAATTTTTACAGCAACGTCTTATCAATAATCAACATTATAAATTGGCTTCAGCTAAACTTGAAAAAGCACAACAAGCGAATAATTTAGACGCAATTAATGAAGCCAAACAGTTATTGTGTGAAATTAACCAGCGTTTTGAATTTGAAAATTGGATGGAAGATGCGCTCAATCGGCGGGCAGCATGGTTCAAAATTGCTACTCATTTATCAAAAGCTATTCATCCTAGTTCTAAAGGTTGCAATGTCAACTATAACACTTTTCAGGCAAAAAACCCTTCATCTTATATTAGTTCAGCAACGGTTGCTGGTTTACCTAATGATGCCACTGGTAATGCTGCTGCTTTGGATATTTTTTCATTGTTGAATCAAAAAGTTAATGAAAAAACTAATCTATTACAGCTTATCATTGATGATCATCCCGCACTACAGTTGGCTTTTTCGGATGACAAAGACAAAGCGGAAATTTATCTTAATAACTTAAGACGCATTATTTATGATTCTTGGCAAACACCACAAGCCTCTGAGTTAAACAAACAGTTTTATTGGCCAACGAGTAATAAAGCTTATTTAGCGAAACAGGACAACAGTTATAGCGTATTAATTCCATTACATCCATCATCACTTTGCCAAGTAATGTACCAAAAGATACAAGCACGATTTTCAGAAGCGAATAAACAAGCTATAGCTAACAAAAACAAAAAAGGCACGGAAAAGCAAGCCTATTTTACCTTTCATGATTTAGCGGTTATTGGAATAGGTGGTAGTAATCCTCAAGGCGTTAGTCAACTAGCAAGTAGCCAAGGTGGAAATTATTTATTGTTACCTTCTCTGCCACCTAGGTTTAATGTATTTCGACCGATCCGTTTAGGTAAAAAACAAAAAACAATTTTTCATAGAGGACTATATTATCATTGTCGCACTGGCTTTGAGGCGTTATTTTATGTTGTTAATTCCAATTTGCATAACAAGGCGATACGGGATAAACGTAAACAAGACGCTTTTCAAGTGATTATTGTTGAACTTTTGCAAGTAGTAAAACAATTACAAACCACTTTTAAACCTGGTTGGAGTAAAGATTACCCTAAATTAAATATTTATCAACAATATTGGCTCGATCCACAACGAGGTCAGTTAGACGGTGAAAGTGATTTTGCCTTCAAATATGAACAAGGTGATTGGATAAAAGAAATTGAAAAACAATTTGCACTTTGGATTTATGCTATTTTGCAAAAAAAATATGAGGATATGGCTGAGGCGTTTGATGATGCTGAAATAAGAGAGTGTCAGCGTGAATTCAAAAATGCAATTAAAGCCAGTCAGCGTAAACAAGAGGGGATTTTCTAGTGAGTGATGTTAGTTATTATTTATTATTTGATCATATTGAGATTCATGGCGCAAATGCAATATCGAGTCCTTTAACTTATGGTTTTCCCTCCATTACCGGTTTTTTAGGTGCAATTCATGCTTTAAGTCGTAAAATTGAATCTGAGTATAATCAATCTATTTGTCTAGATGGCGTGATGATTGCTTGTCATGACTATGAGTTACAGATTTATCGAAAAAATCATTTTGCTGATTACCGATTTAAATTAACGCGTAATCCCATAGGGAAAAATGGTAAACCACAAGCGATTATTCAAGAAGGAAAAGTCCATCTTGAAGTGTCATTGGTGGTGGAAGTGCGTTGTCATAGTCAATTATTGTGTCATCAAGATCAGCAAATCGCCTTTCAAACATGGGTAAAACAGCAGTTATTGCAACAACGTATCGCGGGTGGTAGCGTATTATCTATTGAAGATGTCTGCTTATTTGATGCGATGCAAGATCCACAATCTATCATAATGCGTTTATTGCCCGCGTATGTGCTTATTGATGCAAATCAACAATTGCAAGAGATCACGCAAGAACTACAGGCAATCGATCCAGATATGACGGGTTTGGATGCTTTAGTTGAAACAGCTAAGTTACATCACATACCCGAAAAAGATAGCTGGCAAACCCGATCCGTTAAAAAAGAGCGTGGTTGGTTAGTGCCAATTCATATGGGCTATCAAGCCATATCCCCGTTATTTGCAAAAGGCACGGTGGCACATGTTCGCGATGAACGTTATCCCGCACAATTTGTTGAATGTCTTTACGGCTTAGGTGAATGGGTTTTTCCTTATCGATTAAACGATCATTTTGCCAGTGCTTTTTGGCATTATAGAACCGTATCAACAGAAAATGTTGGTAATCTTTATTTAATACAGCAAGACCAAATCAATATATAAAATAATGAGGTAATCAATGTCTACTAAAAATAAATTAGAAACAGCAAGTGTTTTGGCTTTTAATCGTCATTTTGATATCTCCGATGCTATCTTTTTTCAACAACATAGTCATTCTGATAAAGAAACAAGCCCAATCCTAGTTACTGAAAAGTCAGTTCGTGGTACGATTTCAAATCGATTAAAGAATGCTATCGCCAATGATCCTTTAAAATTAGATGCTGAAATAGAAAAAGCTAACTTACAAAGAGTAGATGTAGCTATGTTAGATAGCGATAAAGATACGTTAGTGGTGGAATGGACATGTAAGGTATTACCTTTTGATGGTAAACCATCAATTTGTAACAATATAATCTATCAGGACCAACTTGTGTCTACTATCCAAAGCTATATAAAAGAGCAAGGTTTTACTGAATTAGCCTTACGCTATGCTACTAACATATTAAATGGGCGCTGGTTATGGCGTAATCGTATTTCAGCTGAAACGATTGCCATTGAGGTAACGCCGTTAGATATGCTTCATCGTAAAAGTCAGGCACCCATTAATATCGCGGATTGTAAACAGCTGTCATTGGTTGATTTTACTGATAATCAAACCGCGATTCAACAGCTAGCGAATTTAATTGAGGAGGGATTATCAGGCCAATCTTTTGTTATCTTTAAAGTACAAGCTAAACTCAAAATGGGCTTTGGTCAGGAGGTGTATCCATCACAAGAGCTGATTCTTGATACCGATAAAAATAAAAGTAAAATTTTATATAGCAAAAAAGACAATCAAGCGGCCATGCACTCTCAAAAAGTTAGTAATGCAATTCGTACCATTGACACTTGGTATGATGATATGGCCGAATTCCCTATCGCTATTGAGCCATATGGCGCAGTGACTACCATGGGACATGCTTTCCGTCAACCTAAGCAAAAACTCGATTTTTATACGTTATTTGATAATTGGATAATCAAAGGGGAAAAACCAGATATTTCACAGCAACATTATATTGTTGGGGTATTAATTCGTGGTGGTGTCTTTGGCGCAAGCGGCAAGGAGTAATAGTAATGTTAACCCATTATTTTGAATTACGCGCCATTCCTCAACTTGAGTTATCGGACATTGAGGTAATGAATCAAGTAATGCAATCTTTGCATTACTGTTTAGCTAAATATCAAGGACAAATAGGGATTTGCTTTCCTTGTTACTCAAAAAAACGCCAGACGCTAGGTGGCATTATTCGTTTATTTGGTACAGAACAACAGTTAAATGCACTTAAGCAAGCATTGAATCAGCAATATATCGTCCAAGATTACACCATAATGATGGCTATTCAACCTATCCCAATGACCAAGGACGATGGAGGGCATCGTTATTTATTAGTTAGTCGTGTTAGAACAAAGGGAATGAGCGCATTAAGACGCTCAGAAAAAAGATTAACGGCGCAAGGCGTATGGAACGAGGATGTACGACAAGCTATGATTAAAAAATGGGGAGACGTCTCACTGTCTTATCCGCATTGCCATCTTAAAAGTGTCAGCAATGGACAACATTTTATATTATGGGTAAATCAACGTTTTGTTGCCAAGGAGCACGCTGGGAACTTTAATAGCTATGGTATGAGCCAATCCGCTACTGTTCCTCATTTCTAGTGATAGAGTAATGGTTATTTATAAGAAAATTGGGTCGATATTCTATGACTAAATAGCAGGTTTGCTATCTTTATGGATAATCAGATAGTCAATTTTCATTTTGTTTGTTTTATGAGGTCAATACTCACCCTTAAATAAAATTTATTGGTGAGTATTTTAATAATTAGCCTCATTAACGACTAATAATTTGACAATTAAATTGCGTATCAGGAAGGATGTTCTGTTGCCAAGGACGCTGATAATTAAATTGTAATTGTCCCGTACCTTTTGCGTTAACTCGATAATACCAGATTGATTTAATTGGTTGACCTAAGCGTGTATCATTTGGTTGATTTTGATAAGTATTTTTTTGTGAGTCAAGTAGGGTTAAAAATGGTGGTTGATTAGCCAGTAACCAGTCGTATCCTGTGGAGGGATTACTCTCTAATGCAAGCTTAATTCTTTGCCCCACTTTTACATACAACGGTTTACAACTACGATCATTTTCCAGTTTGATTGTTGAATGTAAATTACCCGCACAAGCACTTAATGCAGTAGCACTGATCACGCCTATCATCATTTTACTCAATTTCATTTTGTACTCCTCTATGTACATTTGAGATATTTATTAATAAACTCGTTTTATACTTCCTGTATCAATACCTTATTTTATAATCTGCTCATAAACTATGGTATCTATTGATGATTATTTAATCTGCTATTTTTTCGCTGTCACTCTAACTAACCATGCACACCGTTTTCAAATAGATAATATTTATTCTCTATTATTTTTATTTTATGATTATATAGTATATAAAATAGTTTATGCATGATATGAGCCAATAAATTGATAAATTACTGTAATAATCTGGAGTGGTGATAGGCAATTAATAATCGATATTAACAGTATTGGTATTAGGAATGAGTCATCACCCATTGATAACGTTAATTATTTTTTAGGTAAGGTCCTAATAGGATAACTATTTGACTATTTATAGAGATATTATCATATATAACTCGACAATACGGGGGAGGTGTGGCGGTAATTATAGTGCTACTCAAATCACAGATACTGAACATTTTACTACTTAGAATACCGATAATTTTGGTTTAAAATGTATATCATGGTTTGATTATTTGTTTTATCAATGCACATGGGCAAAGTGAGTAACTTTGCCATTAATAATACAGATGATTAGCTCCAAAAAACAGTGATTGCCATTTAACCGTTTTATTTAACTAATAGAGATAGATAAGTGAGTAGCGGTCTTTAACTACGGTATAAATCGGGTATATTTGTATTTCTCTTACAGGTTTTTTTATAAGAAAATTAGTATTTCATTTCGTTATAACAAACTGCATAATTTATCAAAATAATGGTTGTTCTATTTCGATAATAGGTTACGGACGCAACTTGTTATAAGTGATGGATATACTCAAATTAGTACTGAATATTAATCTGTTGTATCTGCTATTTGATCAAATAACGATTATTGATATTTGATCAAAATTGCGTGAGCTAGTTCTTGCATAAAATTTATCAAACTCATTAAAAATAGCTTACGGAATCGTATTATACGATTCTGTAGAGAATAATCTTTGCTAGTACTATTGAGCAATCGACTATTAATAAATCCTACTACTGATAATTCTCTTATTTAGTGTAGAAATTAGTGAAAATGGCTACGTAATTCAATTAACTTTTCTTCAAGAATAAAGGTTAATGCTTCTCGAATACCTGAATGCTCAATGATAATGATGGCCTTAACTAATGCCAAGCATTGTTCAACTAACTCATCCGTATTCAGGTCAATAGTTTGCGTCTGGTAAGGGGTAGATTGCTCAAAAAGTTTACATGACGTAGCTGGTTGTGTAACGTTAGCGTGGGCTGTCGATAGATAAGAATTATGCTTAGCCCTAGGTAAGGTGGTGTATGCCATAATAATTCTCCTCAAAAACAATAGTAGTTATTATATCGTTGATATGACTAATTATCGTATTTACCACTGTATATATAAACAGTTAAATAGTATCATTTACTTGTCAGAACTTCAATTAACAATACCATTAAATTAGAGACAAATTACAACCCATCTATCGCTGTTATCATTATTGCTTTTTGGTTATGGTAAAGGGTTGTATATTGTTATTCACCTCAGGTTGGTATTTTTTCTTGGATACCGATAAAAATTGATGGACGATTTAAAAAATCGTGATCAGTCGCATTTTTGATTTTTTCTAACCCATGACGCTGAGGTAATAATATCTTGAATCTAGGGTCGAATCAGAATAGGACGGAGCAATATAACTGTGTTATCTATGACGTGTTGATATTGTTATATCATTGACCCAACACGCCTTAGATGAATAGATTGGAAGCTAATAAGATTATTGTGATATTAAACGTTAATCACAATAAGATACCGTAATCGCTAAGCCGCCTAATGATGTTTCTCGATATTTAGCATGCATATCTTTGCCTGTTTCATACATGGTGGCAATGACATTATCTAGGGATACTTTAGCCGCCGATGAGCGTCTTAATGCCATGCGTGCTGCATTGATGGCTTTAACCGCAGCAATAGCATTACGTTCTATACAAGGCACTTGTACTTGTCCACCGATAGGATCACAGGTCAACCCTAAATTATGCTCCATGGCAATTTCTGCCGCCATACAAACTTGTTCAGGATTTCCGCCTAATAATTCCGCCAGCCCCGCCGCAGCCATAGAGCATGCAACCCCAACTTCACCTTGACATCCTACTTCAGCACCGGATATAGAAGCATTGAGCTGATACAGCATACCAATCGCACCGGATGTCATAAAGAAACGAACATATAGATCCGGCGTAAGACTTTTTACAAATTGATCATAGTAGGCAAGGATGGCCGGAATAATACCACAGGCACCATTAGTTGGTGCGGTAACGACTCTGCCACCAGCTGCATTCTCTTCGCAGACGGCTAGGGCAAACATATTTACCCAATCAAGGATCATCATCGGATCAGTAGACATTTTATTTTGCGACATCAGCAGCCGATGTAAAGCAAAGGCGCGACGCGGTACGCGTAGGGGGCCTGGTAGTAATCCTTCTGTGCTAATGCCTCGGGAAATACATTCATTCATTACTTCCCCAACATGGGTAAAATAGCGTTCAATTTCTTGATTGGAATGCAAGGTTAATTCATTTTTCATCACAATACTTGAAATAGATAATGAATATTCTCGACAATAAGTTAATAGTTGCTGTGCCGTTGTAAAAGGAAAGGGTAAGTTGTTATCGGTTATTGGTTGTTGTCCTACTTCTGCCGTGGTCACCACTTTTCCGCCCCCCACTGAATAGTAAGTTTGAGAATAAAGTGGTTGCTGATCAGCGTATGCAGTTAGTGTCATCCCATTTTCATGTAGCGGCAGAAAAGTGGTATGAAAATTCATGCTACTTTCCAAAGCAAAATCAACTTCATATTTTCCTTGATAAATGACTAAACGTTGTTGTTTTTCTACTTGCTGAATAAATGTTGGTATCGAATCAATATCGACCAAATCTGGGGTATTTCCCGCTAAGCCCATAATAATGGCAATATCGGTTTGGTGCCCTTTTCCAGTTAATGATAGAGAGCCATAGACGTCTGCGGTTAGACGTGTCACTTGCCCCATGAGATCTAATTTAATTAATTCGTCAATGAACAGTTTTCCTGCTTTCATTGGGCCAACCGTGTGAGAACTTGATGGTCCAACACCTATTTTAAAAATATCAAATACACTGCCCATGTCACTTCCTCAACTACGGCTTAATTATTTTATTAATAAAAAGATTATGTTAAATGATCGATTGCTGTGGATGGGATAATTGGATTCACCACGATACTAAAAAGATAATTTTCTTTGATTTACTAGTAGTTGCATAGCCTAAAATACCGATATCCACATAAGTCATTTAAATGATAATTATCCTCGATCAGATACCGCTATTATACCTAATAGATTTAAATTTAAAGTAATAGTATTCAACTTAGTTATAAATGATTAAGTTTATAGCATTTATCTTAAAAAATCTGTTTTATTCGAGCAGGGTGGTGTGGATTAGTCCTACTTACCGTTATCGGTAAGTGGCTAATATATTAAAAATATTGTTTTACCTAATCAATTGAATAAGGGAAATAAAATAGTCAATTTTCCTATCATAAAAAGCGGAAATGGATAGTGTTTTCTATCATAGCGCTTACAGTCATTAATCATTTAACGCCTTAACTAACTTATAGTGTATGCGTTTTTTTATTATTGTAAGCTTAAGATTATTTACGCAATCTGAGCAGAGTAATTTTTTATTCAAATTATTAATAAATAATATTTTTTTATACTTTATTTCGCTAGTATACAGCCATTCATGTATCGTTATTTAGACATAAATAAAAGATAGTGACATGTTGATGTAGAGAAAAGACATTGTGTGATAATTCCCTAATATGTTTTTTAATATCAATTAAATATCTGCATCAAGGAATTAAGGATAGTCCATTTATTAGGAGATATAGCATTATGGATAAAACAGCTACATATGGTTATCACCATAGTCATGCATCATGGGGAAGTATTATCGCCGGTGTGGTGACGGTACTCGCCGTTGGCTTATTATTATCAACGTTAGGAACTGCACTTAGCTTTTCGGTGATTCACCCGCTTTCTGATCATCCAACCTCAGGGCTAAAAACGACGTTTGGTTTATGGTCGGCAATTGAAATTATTGTTAGTTTAGCTTGTGGTGGCTATATTAGCGGACGCTTGGCAAAACGAGATGGTCTCATTCACGGTTTCTTAGTGTGGGGATTAGCATTTATTCTTTCTGTTATTTTAGGCGGTATGATGATTTCTTCAGCCTTTAATTCAGTAAAAAATGTGGCTTCCAATACTTTATCTGCGGCCAGCTCAATGGCTTCTGATATCGGAGCAAGTTTAAGTGAAAATATCGACGATATAAAAGATAATCTGAGTAATAATTTTGATTTAAGTATTGATGGCGATAAAGCAAGGGATGATATAGAGCAATTATTACGCGATACTGAAGTCCCTACTTTACAACCTAACTATTTACAGCAACAGTTAAATGCCGCACAACAAGATATCCGAGTTGCTTTTCGTCAATTAGTCAACAATCCACAGGAGTATGACACTATTTTTAAACAATTAACAGATAAAATTAGTCATAGAGTCAACGGGATCACCAGTAACGTAGATAAAAATGCGGCAATTAATGCATTAGCTAAAAACCGTAATATTTCACGTGATGAAGCCGCTCAGATTGTTAATAACTTAATTAACAACTTCAATTATAGTGTGGCTAAAGCTAAAGACCAGCTTGGCAATATTCAAATGCAAGTTAATCAGTTTAAAGATGAAACGCAACAATTAATTCAAGAGGCACGTAAACAAGCAGATAAAGCGACCAAAGCTATTGCAAAATCGGCACTATTTATGTTTATTTCGCTATTAGTTGGCGCATTAGTCAGTGCAGCGTTTGGCTATTTAGGAACACGTAATCGTTTTAATTTCTAATTATTGTTTTAGTCACTTATCCCAATGCTAAGCATTGGGATAAGATTAATCCGCTATTTTATAAGCCACTCTTGTTCAAAACGTCTAACAAATTCAAGTAAAAATTGATGTCTTTGCTGAGCAATCTGTTTGGCTTTAGCTGTATTCATTTGATCTTTAAGTAAAAAAAGTTTCTCATAAAAATGATTAATAACGGTATTCGGGTGACGGTATTGGGCTTCAGTCAGTTGTTCTCTCGGTTTTATATTTGGATTATGCATTGTATGCTTTTTATTTCCGCCATAATAAAACGTTCGACCAATACCAATTGCTCCAATGGCATCAAGCCGGTCGGCATCTTGCACAATACAACCTTCTAGTGAAAGTGAGTGTTTAACGTGTAGATTTTTACGATAAGACATTGATTCAATAATGGTCATAATATGATCAATGTCATTCTCAGCGACCGCTTGCTGTTGTAGAAATAGCACCAATTGTTGTTTAGCTTGTTCACTATTTGTGGTTACTTTATCATCTATCACATCGTGTAAATATGCACTCATAATAACAATAAAAGCATTGGCCTTAGGTTCTGTGGCTAATAAGGTTTTGGATAGCTGCACAACTCGCATAATATGTGCAATATCATGACCAGAATAATCCTCCATGAGTTTATGACTAACATAAAGGTGGACATGATTAATTATATTCATCTGCGATTCAGTTAGATAAAAAGTATTCATTATTGCCTTTATTTTTGAGTAAATAAGCGCCGAAAGTATAGCATGTGTCCTTTTATACAGCTAGTTCGCATCAATTTAATGTGATATATATGTTATAGGGGAAGACGTTATAAATAACTTAATGTGCTATTTAAATTGTCCCTAGTTTATATAATAAAAATTTGAACATGCACGTTAGCGCCACTTTTTTTCAGCGCGCTAATTTAAGTTCTTTTTAATAGAAAAGATAGGGATAATTTCACTTTGGTCTGCGGTAAGTGATAAGGACTGTTTCATTCCTTTAATGATAAATAAGACAAAAGTAGATAAATGTAACTAGATCTTTATGTCAATTCGTTGATCATTTATCTAAAGTAAGCAATTATGACGTTATGCCAATCTGATTTCGTCGTTAAGCATTAAGTCAGGATAAGGATAACCATAGTGATCGCTGGGTATAATGTATTTTTTAATATATACATTTCGTCTTTACCGTAATAACTTGGCAAGATAAATAGTAACAATGAGTCAGGTGCTTAACGGTAAACGGATCGATTTAATTCGATAGCATGATTCAGTGAATATCTGGGAAAAGGTGTTTGTCCATTGTGAGCAGCTTAATATCTAAGATTATCACGGATATTGACATCATTTGAACGCTAATCAAAGGAGATTGAAAGATCGTGATGTTCCCTTTATTCATAATGTTTCTATTTATTCAATTAAAAAGAACCAGTTGTTAATCGATTTATTGGAAACGGGGCAATTAACGGCGCTATTTACCGTTTTTATGTCAAATGGGTTCACTTATTGTTCTAGAGCGTTAGGTTACTTATTCGCTAACGTTATACAAAAGCAACCGCATTCTTTTGCTCAAGGACATTATGTGTCAATTATTCATATTATCAAAATTAAAAAAACACGCTATTGAAGTCAGCCCTGAGAGGTTAACCAATTATGTTGATTATTCGATCAGTCGAAAAATGTACGGTAACAAAGACGCGGAAAGTATACGACTGATCGATCTTGGTTAATTGAAGCGTCTCGATAAGCACATAAACTACTTTTATTTAGTTGAAATAAAAAGCGTTTTTAAAGTAATAGATCGATGATGGCTGATTTTCATATGCACTATGCCAATACTATTTGAACAAACAGTCATTAATAGCAGACTATTTTTCCTGTATTTTAACCCAAATTATTGAGAGATTATTATGTTAAAAGTTGCACTAGGACAATTTGTTGTAAGCCGTAGTTGGCAAGACAACTTAGCGACGACCATTACATTAATGCAACAAGCGGAAGCAGCCAATGCACACTTGTTAGTATTGCCAGAAGGTATTTTAGCAAGAGATATTAATGATCCTGATTTAAACAGTAAGCAGGCTCAACCTTTAGATGGCCCATTTGTTAACTCCCTTCTAAATATAAGCCAAACCATGTCATTAACAACGATTATGACTATCCATACACCCGCATTGGAGGGGTTGACTTACAATACCTTAATTGCCATTCACCAAGGAAAGATTGTCGCAAAATACAGAAAACTGCATCTTTATGATGCATTTACGGATAAAGAATCGGCAAAAGTGATCGCTGGCGATCAAATTCCGCCGTTACTTGATATCGCTGGCACTAAGATTGGATTAATGATTTGTTACGATTTGCGCTTTCCTGAATTAGCCCGACGTCTTGTGATAGATGGGGCAGATGTGTTAGTTTTACCTGCTGCTTGGGTGAGAGGCCCATTAAAAGAGTCACACTGGGAACTACTACTGCGTACACGTGCTCTAGAAAATACCGCGTATATGATTGGCGTAAGCGAATGCGGTGTTCGCAATATCGGTTGTAGCATGGTCGTGGATCCCTTAGGGGTTGTCGTTACCCAAGCCACGGAGCAACCGAGCTTAATCTTTGCTGAAGTAGATAAAAAACGGATAGCTTATGCGAGAAACATTTTACCCGTGCTTAAAAATACGCGTTTTAATAAGCCACAATTGACTTAAGTCAATTTGTCTTTAATCATTTGTAGGATGTTTAAAATAGGTTTAAAAAGGTAATATTATTATCCGTATATTTATCGTTATTTACTGCACTAAAAAGAGAACCAATCATTGAGATCGGTAAGCAATAAAGAGATATAATGGACTTCATTCACTAGAACCCATTTTTAATGTCAGTTAGTGGTTGCAAGAAATCCAGAAACAGCTGAAACCCTTGTTCGAGAAGGTGGGTACCGACTTTTTAAGCCGCCGGCGCGGCGGTTAAGAGCGTGGGTACCGAACGTAAAAAAGGGAGAGGATTCCCCTTTTTTGTTTCTATTTTTGTACCCGTTATTTATATGATGATTTTATTTTAGCTTTTCTGCATGGCATTGAATAAGTAAGTTAAAAGATAAATGGACCACAAAAGGCCTTTTATTTTCTTTTTCCAGACTATCAACTTATGATTATAAATTTAATTTACTAATTTATAACAATTTGATTTTTTGCGTAAATTTTAAACGAGTTTATAACCGGTTTTTTTTATACTTAAGTTTGCGCTTTTTAGGTTTGTGGTATAGTTTGGGCATTTCTAGCTTTGAAACCACAAACACAAAATATAAACCAAGAAAAAGTGCAGAAAATCCAAGAAAGGCATCAATATCATGATCAGCAAATGCATTAAAAATAAAGGTGCTTACAATCCAAAAGCATCTAGCATAAGCAATACCAAACTTTCTTTTTCTATTGAGCCGCCTATCACTCTTAAAGTCATATAAAGTAAATTGCTTGAAGTAATGTTTCATCCAAAATC
>NZ_AWGA01000074.1 GCF_000471645.3 Candidatus Schmidhempelia bombi str. Bimp
GGATTATTTTAAAACTCATTTAATACCCCTTGTTAATAATGTTGCCGTTACTATCTCTTTGGTAAGTTTTTTTATTTACTTGTTGGCATAAATAATAATGAGGGGAGCCTATACCACTTATCTTACCCGCTGCTATTAATGCGCAATTTTCTACAATTTTCTTTACGTTGGTTATTTTTTGTGGCTTGGTAATTGCCATTGTTATGTTCTGCTTATTCTCAGATAAAATAAAATAATTATTTAGCTTAATTTTAATTTTGCGCACTGCGATTAAATCTGAGAATGCTTCCACTTCCAATAATGCATTACTCATTTGTTTATACCCTCTTTCTAAATCCTGTCTACCATATTTAAATAATTTAAATCTAGGATCGCCAAACTCATTGAGTTTTGTCACTAATTTCAATTTACCGTGAATAGATATTCCAAGATCGGCAAAATCATAAGCCACGTCGCCCACCTCAGGACCGAAGCCTATTACTTGCGCCATAGATTTATAGCCCTCACGGGTGAAGCCGTCAACACTTAAACTACGCTGGCCGTTATCTAACGCGTTCATTATGCCGTTACCTATCCCCGTTGCACCTTCATAAATATTATTAGCGCCATGAGCGATCAGAAAACCACCAAGTATACAGCCTCCAACAGAGCCACATAGGGCAAAACCGCCCATTATCTGTCCAACACCCCCAAATATAGATAAGCCATTAGATAGCCACTGTAGAGATTGTTCAGCAAGACTATCTTTTTCTTTCTTAATGTCTTGCTTACCTTTTTCATAGCTAATGCTACCATTTTCGACCCGTTTAACAAGGCTATCTGTGAAGTGCTCTACTTCACGCCGAAACTCTTGGCTAATATTGGGATAATATAAATGTTTTTCGCGAAGTTTATCGGCATAATTTATTAGGTCCTGTGCGTCTTGCTTAATATCCTTTCTTTGCTTATCGGTTAATTTCTCAGCACGACCGGATAGGGAAAAAGAGGTTCTGGAAATACAGCAATTTGGCGCATCAATATAAATATCACTAAAGGCGATGATTCTATTACTGCCAATCGGGCAGCCACAGGCAACAACACAGCCATCATAAGCCGCTTTTTTACCGTCTAAAATAAAATTATCTGCACCAGTGACGATAACGCCTTTACCCTCTTCACATTTTGGGCATGAAACCAGATCACCGACTACCGCGATCCCTTTTTGCCCATCAAAACTCATTGCCGAGGCTTGAATAATACGCCCGCCTGTAGTGGTAGCATTTCCTAATACTGCTACGGCTTTCGTCATGCTCTTTCCCCTTTATTTTTTCTAGTTTATACAAACAACACACTATAGTTAATCGTTAGCGTTAATTTATTTATTAGCGCTTAAAGCATGCGCGTAGTCAAGAATATTTTTTTAACTATTTATTGGGGTCTATTGTTGTATACTTTGCAGCAAAATTTTTTAGTTATACGATTGTTTATACAGATTTAATTTTCCCAAAATTTGATTTTAATAAAATCAATTGGGTGCGTTTTTCAATTAACCACTGCATAGGCGGTTTGGTGTGGGTACTTTTTTTGCTAAATTAGCAAAGTCAAAGTGAATTTTTTAAAATTATTTCATTTTGAATTGCATTATGTGTACATATTCGAGTACATTTAATTTAAATACTTAAATTAAAATGTAATTTATTCAAATACTTATCTATAGAGGTTTCATTATTGAATAGATAAAATTTAGTTTAATCATCATTCTATGTCTATCAAGGGGTACAAATAAATGTTTGAATCAGTCGAATTTTATGCGGGTGACCCGATATTGTCATTAGTTGAGGCGTTTAATACCGATAGTCGTCATGATAAAACTAATCTCAGTATTGGTTTATATTATGATGAACAAGGGATGGTGCCGAAGTTATCGGCGGTGAAATATGCAGAACAGCAATTACAACAATTACCCGACCAAGCACCGCTTTATTTACCGATGGAAGGATTGTTATCTTATCGGCAAGCTATTGCTAAATTGCTATTGGGTGAAGATCATCCTATATTACAGCAGCAACGGATTGCAACAATACAAACCTTAGGGGGATCTGGCGCGCTAAAAGTGGGGGCAGATTTCTTAAAGTCCCATTTTCCTGATTCAGAGGTATGGGTTAGTGATCCAACTTGGGAAAATCATATCGCTATTTTTAATGGTGCTGGTTTTAATGTTCACTACTATCCTTATTTTAATTGGCAAACTAGAGACATTGATTTTGAGGGGATGTTGGACTGCCTAGCACAATTACCACCAAAGAGTATTGTTCTTCTTCATCCTTGTTGCCACAATCCTACGGGTTGTGATTTAACGCGCGCGCAATGGGATCAATTAATTCCATTGTTAGTTAAACGTGAGCTCATCCCATTTTTAGATCTGGCTTATCAAGGCTTTGGCGAAGGGATTGACGACGATGCTTATGCGATTCGTGCTATGGCAAAGGCTAATTTACCTTGTTTGATCAGCAACTCTTTTTCAAAAATATTTTCACTTTATGGTGAGCGCGTTGGTGGTCTTTCTATTATTTGTGCGAACACGAAACAGACCAAACATGTCTTAAGTCAATTGCAAGCCACAATTCGCCGTAACTACTCAAGTCCACCAAGCTATGGGGCTAAGTTGGTGAGTACTATCTTAACCGATCCCACCTTATATCAATTATGGGTAAAAGAATTAAATGCAATGCGGGAGCGTATCTGTTTAATGAGAACCTTACTCACTGAATCACTCAATGAAAAACAGCCACAATACGATTTTGATTATTTAATCAAACAACGCGGAATGTTTAGTTACACTGGTTTTAGTCCTGAGCAGGTTGATGCATTACGTAAACAATATGGCATTTATTTGGTAGAGAATGGACGTATGTGTGTCGCTGGACTTAATCATAATAATATAAATAGGGTAGCAAATGCATTTGCTGCTTGTTAAATGGATATAAGAATAACAAAGGAGACGATAGATAAGTCTCCTTTTAGATCAACTATGCTGTAATCACTATATGATGTTTTCTGCTGGCGATCAAAAGCATAAATAGAAATGTAAGCATTGCTTATTTACTCTTTTTATTATACCGAGATGGCCAGATTTCAGAGGGATGTACGCCTATTGTATCGGCAATGATTTTTTCAGCTTTTGGCCAAGAATGGCTAAATGCATTACTTAAGGTTGATGGAGCATAACCCGTTGTCCTTGAAACTTCTGAAAGTGTCGTTCCTTTCTTTTTAATAGCGGCAATGATATCGGCACGGTGCCAGTCTTTTTTTTTCATATTTACCTCCGGTTAATGTTTAAGATATAACGATATTGGTTATCCATAAAAATAATAACATAAAATTCATAAATTGTGACTTATAGTCTGTGGTTTGATAAGCAACTAAACGTAATACTTATCAGATGAAAAACGCAAATAACATTCAGTATAAATTTGGCCAACAGGTAAAGTTGTTGAGAAAGAAGACAAATATGTCCCAAGAAGCATTTGCTGATAAGTGCGGTTTAGATCGTACTTATATTAGTGGTATTGAAAGAGGTGTGAGAAATCCCACTTTACAGATAATTAATACCATAGCTAAAAATTTAGATGTCGAATTAAGCACATTGTTTGATTTTGATAATAAATAAAGGTCAATTTTTTAATGTCATTCATATTAATAAAGATGGTTTATAACAATGCTTTTAATGTAAAGAATTACAGCTTTGTCCTAGGGTTTAATAAGAAAAAGTAAAACTGTTCTCAAAAGATGTAAAATAGAATTTTCCCCATTGAAATTGTTCATTTTTTTGTCGTATTATATTTAAAGACGATAACTAGTTTAACTTAGTTAGATTGGTTACGTCTGCAGGTTATAAAATGGATTTTTTATGGAAATAACCTGGTACAGGGACGTAGGAAATAGACTAAATGAGTTCGAATAAATTTAGTTAACCACTTAGCTTTTTGTTATTGTAGAGTCATAGAGTAGACTCATAATTTTATGGATGAAAATGCAATAATAAAAGTTTAATTATATGACTAGCTCAGAATTTATTGCAGTAAATAAGGATATTTCTGTAGTGAATTTTGAGCTATTATCCCAAATTTTCTTAAGCTGCTTACGCACTTTCATAAAAAGCTAATTGTTTTATCACGCATAAGCGTTAAGTCTATTATATTCATCTGACTGTACCTAAATCATCGCTTATTTAGTTGATAAGGATGCGTGTTATCGCTAATAATGAATTTCATTATGCCATAGATTAAATATTGCCGATTAAATCAGAATAAATGCCTTCCCGATTGTCAAAACCCTAAGGATATTTTCTATAAATATTCACTCAGGGTTTTAACGAATAAGTGTTTTTTAATTGTTTGTTGGCGCAAAACGGTTTTAATTATAATGTTATAGATAGATTGTTAATATCATCATTGTCTAGATTAATGGTAAACTAGTAGGATAAAAATAGGCAGTAACTATGCACATTCTCTAATGATAGAATGTCATAATGATATGAACGCATTATCATAGCGAATAAATTATTTTAAGATCGATATAAATAATTTAAATAAGGATTTATCTATGTTTTCTCATTTTACTCCATCCGTCACCAATCGTGTGACCAAAGCCGTGATTCCAGTAGCGGGACTAGGCACACGTATGTTACCTGCCACTAAAGCGATTCCCAAGGAGATGTTGCCCTTGGTTGATAAACCGCTGATACAATATGTTGTGAATGAATGTATTTCCGCTGGGATCACTGAAATCATCTTTGTTACCCATTCGTCAAAAAACTCTATTGAAAATCATTTTGATACCAGTTTTGAATTAGAAGCAATGCTGGAAAAACGCGTTAAGCGACAATTATTGGCAGAAGTACAATCAATTTGTCCTAAACATGTCACTATCTCTAGTGTACGTCAAGGTTTAGCCAAAGGACTTGGGCATGCAATATTATGTGCTTATCCCATGATTGGTAATGAACCTTTTGCGGTGGTATTGCCAGATGTTATTTTAGATGAATATAAGAGTAATTTAGAAAAAGATAATTTAGCGGCCATGATTCACAATTATCATGAAACCAAACATAGCCAAATTATGGTTGAGCCTGTACCGAAAGATAAAGTCTCCGCTTATGGCATTGTCGATTGCCAAGGACAGCGCTTATCGGCTGGGGAAAATACACGTATGTTTGGTGTTATTGAAAAACCCACTATCGACGAAGCCCCCTCTAATTTATCGATTGTGGGTCGCTATGTTTTATCTGAATATATTTGGCCATTATTAGCGAAAACGCCACCTGGTGCTGGCGATGAAATTCAATTAACAGATGGCATTGCCATGTTAATGAATTATAAAGACGTCGATGCTTACTGCATTAAAGGCGTAAGCCACGATTGCGGTAACAAATTAGGGTATGTTCAAGCATTTATTGAATATGCTGTGCGCCATGAGCACCTTGGTAACGATGTAGCTGCTTGGCTAAAACAATTAACATTGTAAAACCAATAAAATCGGTATCATTCATTTTTTTTAAAATCCTGATCGTTTTGATTATGGTAAAAACGATCAGGATATATTTAAGGTGGCGACAGCGGTAACGCAGAAGCGTGATGAATCAAATGTAATAATAATGTTACGTGGGCAGCTGAATTATTAAGGGCTGAGATATAATAAAAATCCGTACCACCAGACTGTATAAATTTTTCACGATTAAACGTTGCTATTTCTTCTAATGTTTCAACACAATCTACGGCAAACCCAGGACAAACCACCGCTACATGATGATTTCCCTTAGCTGCAAGCTCGGTTAACATTGTTGTCGTATCTGGTTTCGACCATTCCCCTTTGCCAAATTGTGACTGATAACTGTGCATTATCTCTAAATGATACCCATATTGCTGTAATTGCTGTTTAAGGATATGGGTTGTTAGCTCACAACGTGTTAAATAACTATCTTGCCTTTTTCTAATATACTTAATAGGTATACCGTGATAAGAGAGTAACAGGGTATCTGGTATACCATGCTGCTTAACATGAGCGACTATCGTATCGGTTAAGGCGGTGATATACAGTGATTCATTAGCATAATCAGGGATATATTCAATGTAAGGCGGATTCACCCAATTTGCTGTTATTTGTTTAATTTTGTTTAAAATAGGTAGCGTAGTGGTGGTCGAATATTGGGGAAACAGAGGAATAATTCTTATTCGGTCACAATATTTTAAGCATTCTATTTGTTCCATTAAGTTTGGTTGACCATATGTCATGGCAAGTTTACATGAAATATCAGGTAGTTGTGCGGCAACAGTTTGCGTCAGTTGTTGGCTGTAAACCCATAATGGCGATCCTTCCGATAGCCAAATTTTTTTGTAATTATTGATGGTGTTAGGGATTCGGCGTGGCAAAATAATTTTTGTTAGCAATGGCTTCCAAAACAACGCGGGTAAATCCACCACATGACGATCAAGTAAGAACTCGGTCAAGAATTGCGTGACAGCTGAGTAGGATAAGTTTTCTGGCGTGCCAAGGTTAACCAATAACACGCCAAATTGATGCGCCTTATTCATGAGGGATATAACGCCCAATTAATTCAAGTAATCGATTTAAGGCACCTTGATTTTGTTTTAAGATCTGATAGGCATTTTTACCCATCGCAATCGCATGATCTCTATTATCCAATAAGTGGGTGACTTGCTTAGCGAGTTCTTGAGGTTGATCGGAGACGATACAGAGCCCGCCTGCTTTTGCAAGTTGCTGGCTAATTGTACGGAAATTAAATGTATGTTGCCCCACTATAATGGGTAATTGATGTAATGCGGGTTCTAATGGATTGTGACCACCATGTTCAACCAAACTTCCCCCCACAAAAGCAATATCAGCTAAGGCATAAAGTTGCAATAATTCCCCCATCGTATCACCTATAATGACTTGAGTGTGTGGTGAAGGGGGCTGATTTTGGCTACGCAGTTGATAGCGTAACCCCATTGTGGCAACTAATTTTTCTACCTTTTTAAATCGTTCAGGATGACGAGGCACTAAAATCAATAATAGATCAGGATGGGTAACACAGATATGTTGATAAGCCTGTAGTAAGATTTCATCCTCGCCATGATGGGTACTCGCGGCAATCCATACGGGGCGGGTAAGTTGCCATTCACGCTTTAACTGCTCGATATGAGTGAGTTGCGAATCGGTAAGTGAAATATCAAATTTAATACTGCCCGTTACCGCCAAATGTGATGCAGGTAATCCAAGTTGAACAAAACGATTGCCATCTTGTTGGTTTTGCGCGGCAATTAAAGTAATTTTTTCTAGAATAGCTTGGGTAAACTTGCCAAATTTTGCATAACCTTTGGCAGAACGTTCCGATAACCGCGCATTAGCAATAATCAGTGGAATACTGTTTTTATGTAGTCCAGTAATAAAATTTGGCCATAATTCGGTTTCCATCACAATAGCAAGCTTAGGTTTTACTGTGCGTAAGAAACGATGAATGGCGCCCGGCAAATCATAGGGTAAATAAACATGACTAACGGAATCGCCTAATAAGGTTGTCACGCGTTCAGACCCTGTAGGGGTCATGGTTGTTACGGTGATCGGATAATCTGGATAACGTTGCTGCAATGCTTTAATTAAAGGGATAGCTGCAATCGTTTCACCAACCGATACCGAATGGATTAATATCCCATTCGGTATTACCTTATTATGACAAAAACCATAGCGTTCTAACCAACGTTGACGGTAATTGGGCGCTTTTAAACTACGCAATAATAAACGTAACCAAATTAAAGGCTGTATGATATAAAGTAATAAAGTATAAATCGTGAGCATAAAGAGTTTATTCTTGAATAAAATGTTGACGATAGTAAGCTAATTCAGCAATCGAATCTTTAATATCATCTAAGGCTTGATGGGTAGCGTGTTTAGTCAAACCCGTTAAGATTTCTGGTTTCCAGCGTTTAGCTAACTCTTTTAACGTGCTTACATCAAGGTATCGATAGTGAAAATAGGCCTCAAGCTTTGGCATATAGCGGTATAGAAAACGTCGATCTTGACCAATACTATTGCCACAAATTGGCGAACAATTTTCTGGTACCCACTGTTTTAAAAAATCGATCGTGTGTTGTTCTGCCTGCTGTTCGGTTACGGTACTTGCTCTGACTCTTTCTATCAGACCGGTACGCGTATGCGTATTGATATTCCAATCATCCATTAATGATAATTGCTGTTCTGATTGATTAATCGCAAAAACAGGGCCTTCTGCTAAAATATTAAGATTGGAATCGGTGACGATTGTGGCAATTTCAATGATCCGATCCTGCTCTGGTGAAAGTCCTGTCATTTCTAAATCAATCCAGATAAGATTGTTTTTACTATTAGAAGATAAGTTTGTCATAATTAACCGCTGTAGAAATTATCTTTTTTGTTGCAAGTAGTGTAGCATATCTACCACACAGTTTTAACATTTAACGTTGCCAAACCAACAGGATATTGTGAGTAAAAATAAATTATCAAAAAATCAGAAACGGCGAGTTCAAGCCAATCATGAACAGCGTAGAAAATTAACGTCTCAAGCATTACATAAAGAGCTAGCAGAGAAGGACGTCGCACCACCTGACACCTTATTTGGTGATGCCCATGAAGGATTAGTGATCAGCCGCTATGGCAAATTGGCGGATGTTGAAGATCGATTAGGACATATCCACCGGTGTAATATTCGCCGGACACTCCCTTCATTAGTGACCGGTGATCGAGTCGTGTGGCGCCCGAGTCTAGATGGTCACACCAATGGTATCATTGAGGCAGTTCAAGAACGTAAAACTGAATTTATGCGCCCAGACTTTTATGATGGCGTAAAAACTGTTGCGGCTAATGTTGATCAAATCATTATTGTTTCAGCAGTCGTTCCTGAGTTATCTCTCAATATTATTGATCGTTATCTGGTTGCATGTGAAACAATGCGTATTAAACCGATCATTGTTTTAAATAAAGTGGATCTTCTCTCCACCGATCAACGACAACGCATGGCGGATAAATTGGCTATTTATCAAGATATTGGCTACCAAACTTTATTCGTTTCAAAGCAAACTGGAGAAGGTATTGCAGAACTAAGAACACGACTCCAAGACCATGTTTCGATTTTTGTTGGGCAATCGGGGGTGGGTAAATCAAGCTTGATCAATTTATTCCTACCTGAACGGTTACAACCTGCCAATATTGGCGAAATTTCACAAGCATCGCGATTGGGTCAACATACTACCACTACGGCTAAATTATATCATCTAGTTGAAGGGGGAAGTATCATTGATTCTCCGGGGGTACGTGAGTTTGGTCTATGGCATTTAGAGCCAGCACAAATAAGTCAGGGATTTATTGAATTTGCCCCTTATTTAGGTACGTGTCAGTTTCGCGACTGTACTCACCAATACGATCCAGGTTGTGCGTTACAACAGGCTGTGGGACAAAATAAAATTAGTGCTACTCGCTTTGAAAATTACCATCGTATTTTACAATCGATGGCAGAAATCTTAGCTAAAAGTCATCGTCATTATAATAAATAGCGATCGTTTTTCAGGCTAGTATCACAATCAAGTAAACAGAGCGGAAATGAGTTATCCGCTTTGTTTTTTTATGTTCTCAATGTGACATCAGGCGTTGAGTGGATTTAAGCGCAATACCAATACTAATATAAGCCCAACCTTGAAAAATTAAATCTAGGCCCAAAAACAGACCTAAAACCCATACACTATTACTTGGCCATTCTACCACGATTAATAGTCCTAGAATAAAGGTAATAATACCAGAGCACAGTAACCATCCCCATTGCGGGATATGACGATTATGTAGCGCTCCCATAATTTGTACTGTCCCTCCCACTAAGAGCAATATAGCCATCATTAAGGTCAGCGCTGAAGACGCAAGGATTGGATTGTAAATGGCGACCACTCCTGTGACGATATAAAGTATGCCCATTATCGCCCAAAGTGCGGTTTGACCGAATCCTTTAATTTGAAAAGAGTGGACCACTTGGGTAATACCAGCAAAGATAAGTAAAAGCGCAATATAATAAACAGAAAATACCGTCGCAAAAAATTGATAAATCAGTGCAAAGAAGCCAAGGCATAATAAAATAGCCCCAATGACAATAAACCATCCCCACTTATTACCAAATGCTTCTGGCAACGTATCTTTTGTTAACGTAGTTCCTTTCATAACACATATTTCCTTATCAGTGTCCCTTTATCCATGATGAATCCATTTTACACCTATAAAAACAAAAAAAATGTTTTACTCTAAAAATTAAATGATAATTATTTGAAAACTAACGGTGATAAAAGCGTGACGTAAAAAACAGAGAAACGTATAAAAAATCACTTTTCACCTATTAATAGATAAGCAAAACAAATTTTGCATTCGTTATCCTAGGCTGGGATAAAATAAGTTGATGACGTTCATTAAATCAACAAAAAAGAGAATAAATAACCGAATACATCATTATAAGGTCTAGGATTAGCGAAAAATATCGCATTATTTATTGTCATATTAGAATTAATTTGTGATGATATCCAACAACTAAACTTAATTATTGATATTAATAAAATTAAGATACTTATTGGAAATATTAAAATAACTGATATTTGTTATGTACTTTAGCGTATGAGTTATTATAATAAACACTGTTTTTTATCTCTTGTTGTTTTTGGAACTTTAAATGGAAAACCAATCTAAATTTAAGACCAGTAAAGATATTATTTCTTACCTAGCTACACAATTCCCTCAATGCTTTTCAGTTGAAGGAGAAGCAAAACCGCTCAAAATTGGTATTTTTCAAGATATCGTCGCACGCTTAGATGATGAAACGTTATTTAGTAAGGTCAGATTGCGTGCCGCTTTACGTACTTACACATTAAGCTGGCGTTATTTACACTGCATTAAAGCTGATCAAGTGCGTGTCGATTTAGATGGTAACCCATGTGGTGTGTTGACGGCTGAACATGTAGAGCATGCAAGATTAAAATTGAAAGAAGGGAAAGATAAATTAAAAGCGCAACGAATTGAACAACAAAAAGCAGAAAAAGTCGCAAATAAAGGACAACGTACTACCAAAGTAGTTAAATCCGCAGCGAATAGTTCAATAAACAAAGTTAGCAAAAAAAGTAAAACAACATCAGGAAAAGCAAAAGACGCCGTTTCAATAGAGCCTGTTGATTTAGCCACATTACATGCTGGGGATCAAGTTAAAGTTAATTTAAGTAGCAAGCCTGTTGCAGCCATATTTGTCGCTAATGAGAAAGATAATGTGCGAGTAAAACTTTTATCGGGTATGGAATTAACCGTTAAATCGGAATATATTATTAAATAAGTTCAAACTATATCGTATAAAGTTGACTTTTAACGCGAGAAATTGGATGAAAAAAAAATTATTACAGATAATCGCTGGTATTGTGGGGTTATGTTTATTTTGTAATATAAGTTTTGCTAAAGACTATACTATTGAGCAATTACCCCAGTTAACCCAAGATCCGATACATAAAATCGTTTCTCGCCGTGTTACTAATTACTTTACTCAATCCCATTATCATCATTTCATCTTGGATGAGGATTTTTCAGAACGGATTTTTGATCGCTATTTTAAACAGCTTGATTTTAGTAAGGCTTTACTGACAGCGGCGGATGTTGCGCGATTTGAACCACAAAAAACAGTGTTTGCTCGCGAGCTTAAAACGGGTAATCTTACCACGGCTTTCAATATTTACAATTTCGTATTAAAAAAACGATTTTTACGCTATCAATATGCCTTATCGTTATTAGAAAAGCCAATGGATTTTAGCGATGATCAAACCATTGATTTTGATCGCGAAAAAATGCCTTGGCCAGTTTCTGAGCAAGAATTAGATGCTTACTGGCAAAAAAGAGTAAAGTTTGATGAATTAAGTTTAGCGTTAACGGGTAAAAATGAAAAAGAAATTCGTGAGATACTTCAAAAACGCTATCGTCAAGTACTTAAAATTTTAATCCAAAATAATAGCGAAGATGCCTTTCAGGTATTTATGAATGCCTTTGCTAGAGAAATTGATCCCCATACCAGTTATTTAGCGCCACGTAAAAAACGTGATTTTGATTCAGATATGAGCCTCTCTTTTGAGGGGATCGGCGCTACACTCAATATGGAAGAAGATTATGCAACAATTGTCTCTTTCGTTACTGGGGGACCCGCTGAAAAAAGTAAGCAATTAGCCATAGGTGATAGAATTATTGGTGTTGGGCAGAAAGGGAAACCGATTGAAGATGTCATTGGATGGCGATTAGATGATATTGTTGATCTCATTCGTGGTCCAAAAGGATCGAAAGTGAGGCTTGAGATCTTATCTGCTAATAGTAATGCCAAACCTAAAACAATAGAGTTAAAACGTGATACGATTCATTTTGAAGATAAGGAAGTTAAATCCTCGATTATTGAAACATCACGCGGCAAAGTTGGTGTACTTGAGATCCCAAGCTTTTATCTTGGTTTAACCGAAAAAACGACCCATTTATTAGCTGAACTTAAGGATAAAGTGGATAGCGTTGTTATCGATTTACGATCAAACGGCGGGGGATCATTAGGGGAAGTGATTACTCTGACGGGGCTATTTATTCAATCTGGACCTGTAGTACAAGTGAGAGATAATTTGCAGCATATTACCCAATATCAGGATCGGGATAATGTGGTGTATTACAATGGTCCTTTGGTCGTCTTAGTTGATCGTTATAGTGCATCGGCCTCTGAAATATTTTCAGCTGCACTCCAAGATTATGGTCGAGCAGTGATTGTTGGTGAAACAACGTTTGGTAAAGGTACGGTACAAACATTAAGAAATATTGCTTATCCTATTGATGAAAGAATCCATCCTGATTGGCCAGCCTTAGGTGGTGTACAGTACACCATTCAGAAATTCTACCGTATTAATGGTGGCAGTACACAATTGAAAGGCGTAAGCCCTGATATTGCCATGACCAATTCAGAACTGGCTTATGAAACGGGTGAACGGTTTATGGATAATGCATTACCATGGGATAGTGTGCCAGTCGCTAGCTATCATAAAATAGGGAATATTTCTGATATATTACCTGAGATGAAATTAAAGCATGAACAGCGCATAAAAGTAAATCCAGAATTTAATTATATTGAAGAGGATATTCAACGACTTAATCAACAAAAAGCGCATCAATATATATTCTCGCTTAACCAAGCAAAGCGAGAACAAGAGCAACATGAAAATGACCAACGAGAATTGCTTAGAGTCAATGCCCGTTTAAATAAGATGTCACTGCCGCCTATTGCTAGTATAGATGAGCTACCGAAAGAGTATAAAATTCCGGATGCTTTTTTAGATGAATCCGTAGAGATTGCGCTTGATTTAACAGAACACTATAAAGAATTAAAATAGCATAAAATTTAATCATGTAGGTGTAGTGGATTTTATTTGGTTAAATGCTACACAATCGCTATAGTTATAAAAAATTTGTTATGGAGTAAAGAGTTATGAATAAAGATTTAAAATTTGCCTTAATGACTGTATCATCTTTTATCATTTTGATGATTTTATTTGGGTCTCAGGTGGTATTACATTAATTAAGACACTTGACCAACGGCTAAGGAATCATTATAGTATGCGTCCTAGCAAGTCGCCTTATGACTATATATTTAATGAAAGAATTTAGGTGAGATGTCCGAGAGGCTGAAGGAGCACGCCTGGAAAGTGTGTATACGGCAACGTATCGAGGGTTCGAATCCCTCTCTCACCGCCATGTTTAAATAGGATTCCCTACTGGGGATCCTTTTTTCTTTATGGGGTTATCCTATAAATAATGATCATCATTGATGTATTATCCAGATAATATTACTCTTACTGCATTCGATTTTAACGACTATCCATATACAACAATAATTAAATAGGTTGATTTAAATTAAATCTGTAACACTTATCCTAAATGTTGTGCTAACTTATGCATATTTTCAATTAAATTGCTATTAAGTTAACCACTTATCTCAAGAGTATAAAATTAACTATAAGTTGTTAGAATGGCAACTTATATCAATGATTAGAGGATCTGTTTTATGTATCATCATCAAATAAAGGCTGAATTAAAACAAGCCAGTGACGTTTTAGATAAATTTTTAACCGATAACCATAATATTCAAACTATCCAAGAGGCGGCTCTATTATTAGCAAATTGTTTTAAACAGGGGGGTAAAGTGCTGTCCTGTGGTAATGGTGGTTCTCATTGTGATGCAATGCATTTTGCTGAAGAGTTAACGGGACGCTATCGAGAAAATCGACCGGGTTATCCTGCCATCGCTATTTCTGATCCTAGTCATTTATCGTGTGTTGGTAACGATTTCGGCTATCAGTTTGTCTTTGCTCGTTATATTGAAGCAGTCGGCCAATCTGGCGATGTACTATTTGCGCTTTCAACTTCAGGAAATTCTGCCAATATCATTAAAGCAATAGAAGCCGCTAAAAACAAAGGGATGAAAGTCATCACATTAACAGGGAAAGATGGCGGAACCATGGCAAATCTAGCGGATGTGGAAATTAGAGTTCCTCATTTTGGTTATGCGGATCGAATCCAAGAAGTCCATATCAAAATTATTCATATTTTAATTATGTTAATTGAACAAGAGATGGTCAAAGAATAGTAAATATATTTATAGTGAAAAATGAATCAATTCTTTTTTAAAAAGTAATTTTATAATTCGGTTTTGTTTAATGAGAATTTATCCGATATTACTATAATATTTAAGCGTACTTTATTATGTTTTTTATGTAACATTTATGCTAAATACCCATTTTTTGCATGATAATAAATGATACGCTTTTTTTACGTTAGCACTTAATTATTGTATCTAATTTGATATTTAAGCCGCTATGTTGGCTTATTCATTGCCTGTTAATAAATGGTGAACAATTATGATAATATAATTTTTGATTAAGAGTAATCGTAAAATGATGGGATATAAAAGGAAAAACTAATTTTATATCGGTATATCATTGCGTAATCTATATAACTCAAATACCATTTAATCATAGTAGATAAAAACTATTATTGACGATAGATAATAAAAAAAGACACCGAAGTGTCTTTTTTATTATCTAAATATACAAGGATATCTAAATTAGAATTGGTAGATTAAACCTAAACCAACAGTGTCTTTAGTATTCGCTTTACCAAAATCATCTTCATCTAACAAGTTGATTTTATAATCAACAATTGCAGTGATATTTTTGCTGAAGTCATAAGATGCACCAACTTCTATATATTTAACTAAATCAAAGCTCTCATCAACTTTAGCTTTGTGTTGTACATAAGCAATAGAAGGAGTTAAACGACCAACTTCAAAGTCCAGACCATATTGAGCAACAACTTCAAAACCACGATATTTTAGTTTGTAAGACTCATTATCTTCTTCGTCAATTAATTTATTTCTACCATCTACGTAAATAGCGGCAACATATAGGTCGTTAGCATCATATTTTAAACCCGCCCCCCAAGTTCTGTCATCGCCACCTCTAGCTTGAGCATATGCACCCGCAAATGATAAACCTGTATCTAAGATTTTATAATCAAAATTTGCACCGTATGCTTCTTGAATTCTAGCATCCGTTTCTTTCCAACTTACAATACCATTATCATCTTCATTAAGTCCGTATTTACCAGACGATTTTCCATCGGCATATTGTAAAGCGAAGTCGAAACCATCGACTAAACCAAATAAGTTACTATTGCGGTAAGTAACAACTCCACTTGTACGTTCTGAAAGTAAATATTGTTTACCAGAAGCATCACCACCAAATTCTGGTAATACGTCAGTATAAGAAGTAATTGCTTTAACAATACCGTCATTTTTACCGTAGTCGATAGAACCGATATCACCGAAGTTTAAACCAACAAAAGCGTAACGAGTTTCAACACTACCACCGTTCGCTTTAGTATTCCATTCAGCACGACCATAACCAGATACGGAATCAGTGATTTGAGTTTCACCCGTAAAACCTAAACGTGCTTCAGTTTTGTCACCTTCGCCATCAATCTTATTATCTCTATCAGTAATATGGTTTACAGCTTTTACACGACCGTTGATGTTTAATTTGTTACCGTCTTTGTTCCATACTTCGATAGAAGCGTTTGCCGCACCCGCTACTAAAAGAGCAGGGATAGCGATAGCTAATAAATTACGTTTCATTTTATACCCTCGTTAATGTTTATTTAAGACACCTGCCACTGCTCTAATTGCGAGTTTGGTGTCTGTTATAAGTAGGCAATAACCAAAATTTATTCTGAGTTACTGCCATTTAGTTTCAGTGCTACACGTTATATTGATTTTACATTAAAATCAAGAGAACTTTTCTAAAAAACCGTTGTCTAATACTAAAGTGAGTATATTTTGTCTATTTTTTAGACACAAATTAGGAGTTTAGCGTTAAAAGTTGGCATTGCGTGGCGTTCTTGGGAATGGAATAACATCCCGAACATTTTGTATTCCTGTGACATAAGCAATAAGCCGTTCAAAACCTAAGCCAAATCCTGAATGTGGCACGGTGCCATAGCGACGTAAGTCACGGTACCACCAATAATCTTCTTTATTTAGCCCCATTTCAAGCATACGCTGATCAAGTTGTTCTAAACGTTCTTCACGTTGTGAGCCCCCAATAATTTCGCCTATACCTGGGGCTAACACGTCCATCGCGGCTACGGTTTTACCATCATCATTCATACGCATATAAAACGCTTTGATATCTTTTGGATAATTTTTTACGACCACTGGTGCTTTAAAATGCTGTTCTGCCAGATAGCGTTCATGTTCAGAAGCGAGATCAATTCCCCAACTAACAGGGTTTTCGAAAGGATGACCACTGGCTAATAAAATTTCAATGGCATCGGTATAATCAACTTGAGCGAAATCGGAGGTAATAAATTGCTCTAATCGAGTAATGGCTTGTTTATCAACGTGCTGTGCAAAAAATTGCATATCATCAGCGCGCTGTTCTAACACCGCTTTAAATACAAATTTCAGCATTTTTTCGGCTAATTCAGCAATGCCACTTAAATCGGTAAAGGCAACTTCTGGCTCGACCATCCAGAATTCAGCTAAATGACGGCTGGTATTGGAGTTTTCAGCACGGAAAGTCGGACCGAAGGTGTAGACTTTAGATAGCGCACAAGCATACGTTTCGGCATTTAACTGACCTGATACGGTTAAGAACGCTTCTTTGCCAAAAAAGTCTTGATCAAAATCGATCTCGCCAGCTTGGTTTTTGGGTAAGTTTAGCAGATCTAATGTTGATACGCGGAACATTTCACCCGCGCCTTCGGTATCCGATGCGGTAATCAGTGGTGTTGAAAGCCAGAAAAATCCTTGCTGATCAAAGAATTGATGAATAGCTTGGGCTAATGTGTGTCTTACACGTGACATCGCACCGATAATATTGGTTCGGGCGCGTAAGTGAGCAACATCACGGAGGTATTCGATGGAATGGCGTTTGGCTGCCATTGGGTAGCTATCAGGATCATCCACCCAACCTACAACTTCAACCACTGATGCTTGTAATTCAACTTGTTGACCTTGACCTAATGATTCTACAATCTTGCCGGTGACTTTAACAGAACAACCGGCAGTTAAACGTAAAACGTCATGTTGATAATTGCTTAACTTGTCTTCAATTACTGCTTGGATAGGGTTAAAACATGATCCGTCATAAACACTAAGGAACGATAATCCTGCTTTTGAATCACGGCGAGTTCTTACCCAGCCTTGTACGGTGACGGTACTTCCTACCGCTATTTTTCCCTGTAATACATCAATTACTGTTGCAATAGACATAGAAAACTCTCTTTTTAATTATGGATAAACATTAATTTAATAAAATAGTTGTTAGTGCGGTATTACCTGAAATGCTTTTTTTAGTGCATTAATAAAAGCAACATCCTGCGAAATAGTTTTACCTGGACTATCGGATAATTTTGCCACAGGTTTGCCATTACATTCAACGAGCTTAATAACGATATTGAGTGTTTTAGTATTAGCGTTTTCAGTAAGGGGAAGATCGCAAGTCAAATGACCGCCAATACCAAAAGCCAATTTAACGCGCTTATGGAAATGGCGATAAATGGTTAACGCTTTTGTTAAATTTAAGCTATCGGAAAAAACCAAGGTTTTTTCCGTTGGATCAATACCTAAATTAAGATAGTGTTGAATGGCACTTTCTCCCCACGCAATCGGATCGCCAGAATCGTGGCGCAGACCTTGATAATGAGTAGCAAATGGCATATCAAAGTCTCGTAAAAATGCTTGCATAGTAATACAATCGGTTAAGGCTATGCTGAGATGATGGGCATACTCATCTTGCCAAACTTGCAGGGCTTGACGTTGACAATTGCCTAAATGTTGACTGATTTGTTGATGAGCCTGAAACCACTCATGCGCTTGAGTACCTACCGCTTGTAAGCCTAGCGTATGGGCTAAATGATAATTACTCGTACTATTGAAATTAGGGAAATGTTGTTTTAAATAATCAATTACAGCCTGTTGAACCTTAAATGAGTAGCGACGTCTTGTTCCAAAGTCCATCACATTAAAGCCAGATAAATCGAGATCTGTGCTCTGGCTATGAAATAATTTAAGTTTATTTTCTAAGTGTGCGACTGCCTCATTCACTCCTATGTCTGGGGTACGATCTTTATGTACCACTTCACTAATCACCGCAAGTAAGGGCACTTCCCATAAAATCACCTCTTTCCAGCGTCCTTCAATACGGATATGCAATTGATCATTGATACTTTGAATATTAACCAGACGGGGATTATAACGATAAGATTTCAGCCAATTTAGATAGTCTTGTTTGAAATATGGGAGTGAAGATAAATAGTCATATTCCTCATCAGTTAACCTAAGCGATTGCATTAAATTCACTTGTTGTTGAATTTCTTGCACATAACTGCCAAGTAAATCATCGCTACGACAACGAAATTCAGCAGCGACCGTCACATCAGGATAATGATGATAGACCGCTTGTTGCATATGTAATTTATATGCATCAGTATCTAAAATTGATGTTAATATCGGAACGGATAAGTTCTTTTTATTATTGATAAACATGAGTAATTTATTAAAAAAACAGGATCGTTTATTGATTATAGCAGAATTAATTTTTTCGCGTATATTTATCACTTATTCTAAACATTTTTAGCTATAATTAAATAATTCGTCGTTCAATAACTGAAAAATGAGTGTGCAACATGAACCATAATTTAACCCCAGCCAAGTATCGATTAGACTATACGCCACCAGATTTTACCATTACCGATATTGATTTAGATTTTAATCTAGCGCCAGAAGTGACTACGGTGATAGCCCGAAGTCGCGTGATCCGAAATAGCCCTCAAGCGCAAGATCTGATCTTAGATGGGCAGGCGCTAACGTTACTTTCGGTCAATATTGATGAGCAGCCTTGGCATGACTATCAACTAACGCCGAATCAACTGATTATTAAAGATGTCCCTGACACCTTTACATTAACGATTGTTAATGAGATCCAACCTATTAATAATACCGCTCTTGAAGGATTATATGTCTCTGGTGAGGCACTCTGTACGCAATGTGAAGCCGAAGGGTTTCGACATATCACTTACTATTTAGATCGCCCCGATGTATTAGCCCGTTTTACAACGCGAATTACAGCCAATAAACATCACTATCCTTATTTACTTTCCAATGGCAATCGTATTGCGAGTGGTGAATTAGATAATGATAGGCACTGGGTACAATGGCAAGACCCCTTTCCAAAACCAAGTTATCTTTTTGCTTTAGTCGCTGGCGATTTTGATATTTTACGCGATACATTTACCACGCATAGTGGGCGCGACATTGATTTGGAAATTTATGTAGATAAAGGTAATCTTGATCGTACTTATTGGGCGATGCAAAGCTTAAAAAATGCCATGAAATGGGACGAGCAGCGTTTTGGCTTGGAATATGATCTCGATATTTTTATGATTGTGGCGGTGGATTTCTTTAATATGGGCGCCATGGAAAATAAAGGCTTAAATATTTTTAATTCTAAATTTGTGTTGGCGAAAGCAGAAACCGCTACCGATGAGGATTATTTAGGCATTGAGTCGGTGATTGGTCATGAATATTTCCACAATTGGACCGGTAATCGTGTTACATGCCGTGATTGGTTTCAATTAAGTTTAAAAGAGGGGCTAACGGTTTTCCGTGATCAAGAATTTAGTTCTGATCTCGGCTCACGAGCGGTGAATCGTATTAATAATGTCCGTATTATACGTGGTCCCCAATTTGCCGAAGATGCCAGCCCTATGGCCCATCCAATAAGACCGGACAAAGTCATCGAAATGAATAATTTTTACACGGTGACTGTCTACGAAAAAGGATCAGAAGTGATCCGTATGATGCATACGCTATTGGGTGAACACGCTTTCCAAGCTGGTATGAAACTTTATTTTCAACGGCATGATGGCACGGCTGCTACTTGTGATGATTTTGTGCAAGCCATGGAAGATGCTTCTGGTATAAATCTAACCCAATTCCGCCGTTGGTATAGCCAATCGGGTACGCCTGAATTATTTGTTACAACCAAATATGATGCCGAATTACAACACTATCACTTAACGGTTAAGCAACTGACTAAGCCCACCCCCGATCAAACGCAAAAGCAAGCGTTGCATATTCCTTTAGACATAGAGTTATACGATGATCATGGTCAACCTATTGCTCTGCAATTCCAAGGTCAGTCAATCGATTCTATTCTTAATATTACTGAAACTGAGCAAACATTTATCTTTGATCAGATTCCAACTCAGCCAGTTATCGCTTTATTACGTGAGTTCTCAGCGCCAGTTAAACTGCATTATGACTACAACGTCAAGGAATTAATCTTTTTACTTCAACATGCAACGAATGCCTTTACTCGCTATGATGCCGCACAAAGATTGTTTTATCACTCTATCGATCAAAATATTGCACACACAAAGGCTGACGGGTTTATCGCTTTAACTGAACAGATAATAGATGCATTTAGGGGGATACTACTTTCTACCCAGTTAGATCCCGCTTTAATTGCGCTGACGCTTACGCCACCATCAGAAAATGAGATTGCGAATCTGTTCGACATCGTAGATCCGGATGCTATTCATCAGGTTCGCCAAGCCTTAATTAGACAACTAGCTAATGCATTACAAGATGAGTGGTTAGCGATTTATCATACGCATAAGACGCCAGACTATCATATTCAACACGATGATATGGCTAAACGCGCGTTAAAAAATCTAAGCTTATCTTATATTGCCTATATTCCTGATATTGAACTCGCTTCAAAACTTATCTCACAGCAGTATTGGCAAGCCAATAATATGACCGATATGTTGGCTGCATTATCATCGGCAATGAAAGCGCAGCTTGACTGTGCTAATCAACTTATGGCGGATTTTGATCACAGATGGCATCACGATGGATTAGTGATGGATAAGTGGTTGGCTTTACAAGCAACCAGCCCAGCACCTGATGTACTGGCTAAAGTGAAAAGCCTCTTAACCCACCGTTCTTTTAGTTTATCCAATCCTAATCGAGTCCGCGCATTAATTGGTCAATTTGTGGCGAATAATCCTGTCGCATTTCATCATAAAGAGGGGCACGGATATCAATTTTTAGTTGAGATTTTGATGGAGTTAAATCAGAAGAATCCACAAGTTGCCGCCAGACTGATTGATCCATTAATTCGTTTCAAACGTTATGATCAAGTGCGTCAAACGTTAATGAAACAGGCATTGAACCAACTACTTGTCCTTGATCATTTATCGAATGATTTATATGAAAAAATTTCGCGTGCATTAGACGATTAAGGTAATTGCAATGGGTCATAATCAGCCAATACTATCGATGACGGTAGAACAGTTGTATCAACGCATGAACAACAACGACACGTTTTTTCTGCTTGATGTCAGAGAGTCACATGAAGTGGCTATTTGCCAGTTACCGAATTCGAAACATATTCCAATGAACTTAATTCCAACTTATATCGATACCATCCCTGATGGGATCGATATTATTGTATATTGCCACCACGGCATACGTAGTTTAGCTGTGGCAACTTATCTACAACATGCTGGATTTTGTTCTAAGCAATTATTTAATCTTGAAGGTGGTATTGATAAATGGGCGAAAATCATTGATAAATCGTTAAGTCGTTATTGATTTATCTAATAATATCAATAGATTACTATTTTTATGCTGGATTAAAAACAATAGTATTTAACTAATTTAGGGTTATACGGTAGAATGATCGGCTTTATTTAGTTAGCTATAATTATGTCTACATTCAGCCAAAAATTTACCGCAGAGATTAAAAAAATATGGTATTAATTACAGAAGCGGCGAGCAAAAATAATTTAGTTGAAATTCGTGATATGTCATTTTATCGTGGCAACCGCCCAATCTATAAAAATATGAGTTTGGAAGTGCCTAGAGGTAAAGTGGTCGCCATCATGGGACCGTCAGGAATAGGTAAAACAACACTACTGCGTTTAATTGGTGGGCAACTTAAACCACAAAGTGGGCAAATTTTATTTAATGGTGAAAATGTACCCACTTTGTCTCGTCATCGTCTTTATCAAATACGTAAAAAAATGAGCATGTTATTTCAATCTGGCGCGCTATTTACTGATTTAAACGTATTTGATAATGTGGCTTATCCGTTAAGAGAACATTATCAACTGCCAGAGCCCATCTTACATTCATTAGTATTAATGAAATTAGAAGCGGTTGGTTTACGTGGTGCGGCAAGCCTTATGCCATCAGAATTATCTGGGGGCATGGCAAGAAGAGTGGCACTAGCTCGCGCCATTGCTCTTGATCCAGACTTAATTATGTTTGATGAGCCGTTTGCTGGACAAGACCCTATCTCGATGGGCGTGATTGTCCGATTAATTTCAGAAATCAATAGTGCGCTGGGTTTAACCTGCATTGTGGTTTCACATGATGTTAACGAAGTACTATCCATCGCCGATTATGCCTATATTGTGGCAGAACAGCATATTATTGCTGGTGGCACACCAGAGGTGTTGCAAGCCAATCAAGATCAACGAGTCAAACAATTTCTTGCTGGGTTGGCTGATGGGCCCGTTCCCTTTCACTACCCTGCGACGGATTATCGTCAAGATTTATTAGCAGTTAAAAAGAGAGGAAAGTCTCAATGATAAATGGGATACAAAAACTAGGCCGCTTGACGATCCATTTTTTGTCCATGTTGGGGCGCTCAGGCATGATGCTATTTGGTGCCTTAATCGGACGTCCTAACGTGATCAAACAATTTCCGTTATTGATTAAACAACTCTATTTTGTTGGGGTGCAATCGCTGACCATTATTGCTGTTTCAGGACTATTTATTGGGATGGTACTAGGCTTACAAGGGTATTTTATTTTAACCACCTTTGGCGCTGAGGCCAGCCTTGGTATGCTCGTTGCGTTAGCGTTACTGAGAGAGTTAGGCCCCGTCGTTGCGGGATTACTCTTTGCTGGGCGAGCAGGATCCGCTTTAACCGCCGAAATTGGTTTAATGAAAGCCACCGAACAGTTATCAAGCTTGGAAATGATGGCGATTGATCCATTAAGACGTATTATTTCGCCCCGTTTTTGGGCGGGATTTTTCTGCTTACCATTTTTAACGGCGATTTTTGTTGCGGTCGGTATCTTAGGCGGTGCGATGGTTGGGGTCGATTGGAAAGGCATTGATTCTGGTTTTTTCTGGTCATCGATACAAAGCAACGTTGATTGGTGGCACGATGTGTTCAACTGTTTTATTAAAAGTTTTGTGTTTGCAATAGCCGCAACATGGATTGCGCTATTTAACGGATATGACGCAGTCCCTACTTCAGAGGGAATAAGTAAAGCAACTACCAATACTGTTGTCTATTCTTCATTAGCTATTTTAGGGTTAGATTTTATTTTAACCGCATTAATGTTTAGTTGAGGTTAATTCATGGGAAATCGAAAAATCGAAATTATTGTCGGTTTATTTATGCTTATGGTGATCAGTTCAGTGCTTTTTTTATGTTTAAGCGTTGCTGATATTTCATCTATTAAGTCTGGTTCCACTTATCGTGTCTATGCGGTATTTGATAATATTGGGGGATTAAAGGCCCGCTCGCCAATTAAAATTGGTGGGGTAGTGGTTGGACGAATTAAAGATATTGTATTGACCTCATCAACAAACGAAAATTATAAACCTTATGTCATTATGGATATTGATCAACGTTATAATCAAATACCAAGTAGTAGTGCCTTGACGATAAAAACCTCTGGTTTACTGGGTGAACAATTTATTGCCATTGATTTAGGTGTTAAAAAAGACGTTGTAGATGAAATTGATGAAATCGATGCGCTCGAAGCAGGTTACACCGTCGATCAGCTTAATAATTCGGATAAAATACCAGAATATTTTCAAGAAGGTTTCGTGATCCACAATACTAAACCAGCGATGGCGCTGGAAGATTTAATTGGTCAGTTTTTATATAGTTCTGATAATAAAACATCAGAACAACCTGATTCACAAACAAAGGAATAGATTATGTTAAAACGTTTATTTATCGTTATCATGTTGTTTTTCGCCCCTTTCGCGATGGCAAAATCCGTTGCTAACAACCCTTATGCCCAGATGAACGTCGCTGCGGATCAGCTATTTAGTTCATTTAATACGGAAAAACAGCATATTGCCAAAAATCCAGACAGGTTAAAGGATTTAGTAAAACAAAATTTATTGCCCTATATACAGGTCAAATATGCAGCGGCATTAATTCTAGGAGGGGAATATGGAAAAGCGACCAAAGAACAACGCGACGCTTATTTTATTGCCTTCGAAAACTATCTTGTTCAAGCCTTTGCCCAAGCACTATCGATGTACAATGGGCAAACTTATCAAATAGAAAGCGAAAAAGATTTAACCAATAAAAATATTGTCTCAATTCGGGTAACATTAGTCAGTGCCGATAAAAACCAGCCGCCTATCCGTTTAGATTTTCAGTGGCGTAAAAACACCAAGACTGGTGAGTGGAAAGCTTATGATATGATTGCTGAAGGGGTGAGTATGATTTCAACTAAACAAAATGAGTGGGCAACAATTTTGCGTCAAGGTGGAATTACGGCATTAACCGAGCAATTACAAAAACTAGCTAGCCAGCCAATTAAGCCTGAAAGTAAAGCATAGAGAATCGCTTATGTCATTAATTTACTGGCAACAACAAGATGATGTTTTATATTTAAAAGGGGTCCTAGATCGATCCACGTTAAACCAAATTTGGCAGCAAGATAGCACTTTATTCGATACCATCGCTAATATTGATGTCACCGAATTAACCCGTGTTGATTCGGCGGGATTAGCTTTATTGGTCAATTATTGCCTTAATTTTAATCTTCAGCTTATAGGTATCAATGCGCAATTGCGTACCTTAATTCAACTTTATAATTTAGAGAAAGTGATAACCTAAAAATGATAAGTCATGACGAAATTATTAAAAAATTACATTCTGCTTTAACCTTAGATGAGGTAAGAGTTTATAGCGAGGATGGCAGCCATTTCCAGATTATTGCCGTTAGTGATCAATTTGACACAATGTCACGTGTAAAAAGGCAGCAAGCAATCTATGCGCCATTGGCGGAGGATATAGCCAATAATCGTATCCATGCGCTATCTATAAAAACCTACAATGTTGCACAATGGCAACGTGAAAAGAAATTGTTAGGTTGATAATTATTGCGTTAAAAATGATGTATTGCTTTATTTTAGTAGAGTTTTTACTAGAATAAAGCATTTTCATTATTTATTGATAACGCATTAATGTTTATAATCTGCATTATCATGAAGATAACGCATTGACTAAATTAACAATCAGTCTTACTGATAATATTAACTAATTAAGATCCATAAAGTTTTATATGGAAAATAGGCATATAAACTGGTATCAAAAATTATTTTTTGATAGTGACAATGAGATAAGATAAGCGGTAATGACACCGGCGTTTTGTTAGTGTATCGATTCAGTATTTTTCATTGATGGATTTATGACAATAAGGAATGACTATAGTGGATAAATTTTTGGTTAAAGGTGGTTTAACATTAAGCGGTGAAGTAACTATATCCGGTGCCAAAAACGCCGCCTTGCCTATTTTATTTGCCTCTTTATTGGCGCAAGAACCTGTAATTTTAAAAAATGTCCCTAAACTAAAAGATATTGATACGACATTAGAATTATTGTCACGTTTAGGTGTCAATATCAAACGTAATGGATTAGTGCAGATTGATGCCAGTCAAATAAATAATTATTGTGCGCCTTATGAATTAGTCAAAACCATGCGCGCTTCGATTTGGGCATTGGGGCCACTCGTGGCGCGTTTTGGTGAAGGGCAAGTTGCTTTACCCGGTGGTTGTGCAATTGGTGCACGACCGGTCGATTTACATATTAGTGGCTTAGAAAAATTAGGCGCTAATATAACCCTCGAAGAAGGGTATGTTAAAGCTCACGTTGATGGTCGTTTAAAGGCTGCTCATATTTTTATGGACAAAGTGAGTGTAGGCGCAACCGTAACCATTATGAGCGCGGCGACATTAGCTGAGGGAACAACCATTATTGAGAATGCCGCTTGTGAACCAGAAATTATTGATACCGCTGAATTTCTTAATACCTTAGGTGCAAAAATTACTGGCGCAGGAACCGATCGTATTACGATTGAAGGAGTAGAGGCATTAAAAGGTGGCGAGCACACCATATTGCCTGATCGTATTGAAACTGGATCATTTTTAATTGCTGCTGCTGTGTCCAAAGGTCATATAATCTGTCGTAATACCTGTCCCGATTTTCTTGATGCGGTTTTAGCAAAGTTAGAAGAAGCGGGAGCGGTTATCAAAACAGGTGATGATTGGATTAGTTTAGATATGCAAGGTAAGCGACCAAAAGCGGTTAACATCCATACCGCCCCTTACCCTGGATTTCCAACCGATATGCAAGCTCAGTTCTCTTTATTAAATATGGTAGCAGACGGAACGGGGATTATTAAAGAAACGATTTTTGAAAATCGTTTTATGCATGTGCCAGAATTGGTACGTATGGGCGCGAAAGCTGAAATAGAAGGGAATACATTAATTACTTATGGCGTAGAAAACTTAGCCGGTGCTGAAGTAATGGCAACCGATTTAAGAGCATCTGCCAGCCTCGTTATTGCAGGTTGTATTGCCAGTGGAACAACTATCGTTGATCAAATTTATCATATTGATCGCGGTTATGAACAGATCGAGCACAAATTAATGGGATTAGGTGCAGATATTAAAAGGATTTAAATCAACATGAAAAAAGTAATAACATACGGAACATTTGACCTCTTACATTGGGGTCATATTAGACTATTACAGCGAGCAAAAGCGTTAGGTGATTACTTAATCGTTGCCCTATCATCAGATAATTTTAATCAAATTAAATCTAAAAAATCTTATCATAGCTATGATGAAAGAAAAATGATGTTAGAGTCTATCCGTTATGTTGATCTCGTGATCCCAGAAGAAACCTGGGATCAAAAAGCTGATGATATCAAAGAATTTAAAGTTGATACGTTTGTCATGGGTGATGATTGGATTGGGCAGTTTGATTATTTACACCCCTTATGCTCTGTCGTTTATTTACCAAGAACTGAAGGAATATCGACAACTAAAATTAAAACTGAATTAGGTCGTTAATCAAACGCTAAGTGCACTATTAATGGCCTCTTTAAAGAAAAATATTTTGTCCTTGTTTTTGGTACAAATTTTTCATTATATTATACCATTGCTCCAATTACCTTATCTTAGCCGCGTATTAGGTATTGAACTATTTGGGGTAATGGCCTTTATGTTAGCATTAATTCAATTTATTAATGTACTAACTGACTATGGTTTTAATCTATATATACCGCAAATTGTGGCAGGTGGTCGTAATAGTCATCAACAAGTAAGTATTCTCTCCTCAAATATATTCACACTTAAGCTAGGCTTCTCACTCGTTGGCTATATACTGTTTTGGGCGATTATCCTTTTCAATTCCAGTTATGCGGCCTATTATGATTATGCATTGATTGTCTCATTATCGATTATAGGTAACGCTCTTTTTCCTATCTGTATTTATCAAGGGCTAGAAAAGCTGACGACCATCAGTAAAATGATTATTTCGTGTAAATTCTTAGCACTGTTATTGGTTCTTATATTGGTCAAAAGTCCTGCTGATTTTATCTCTATTGCGATTATTAATACGTCACAAATTATCTTATTAACGCTTATTGCCTTTATTGGATTATATAAACAAAAAATAATCCTAAAAATGTCTTTTATTCACAAAATAGAATTGATCCAATTACTGATTAACGCTTTCCCATTCTTTATTTCAAGGCTTTCTGTCTCTTTATATACTGTTGGTGCTGGCGTATTTTTAGGTATGTTTAGCACACCGATTCAGGTTGCCTATTACAACGTTGCGGAACAATTATATAAAGCAAGTCAGCAAGTGTTTACACCATTGTATCAAGCGTTGTATCCCTACATGATTAGGACTAAGGATTATCAGGTATTTTTTAAAGTTTTATTTGTTGCGATTGTGATCGCTATCATCGGTGCGATGATGGGTTTTGTTTGGGGTAAACCTATTTTAGTTTTTATTTTTGGTGAAAATTTTGCTCAAGCAAAATCAATATTAGATGTTTTTATGGCGACGATTGTATTTAATACTCTGGCAGTCATGATGGGATATACGGCCTTATCGCCATTAGGCTTAGCGAAATATGCTAATCGCAGTGTAATATTATCAGGGATGGTACAGTTATGTTTATTAGTGTTCATTTTATGTTTTATCCATAACATAACCGGCGTTATTGTGGCCAGCTCTATTCTTATCTGCGAACTATTTACCTGCCTATATCGAGGGCGTAAGTTTGTCAATTATTTTAAGGCACATAATGAAACAGCAAAAACGTAACCTTTTACAACGATCGCTTATTATTAAGTTAGGCTTTATGTTAGCTTGGCCTATTGCGATGTTATCAAAATTCGTGCCTAAAAAAGATATCGCGCTGTTTTCATCTCGAAGTGGTTATCAGATTGCGGATAATGCCAAATATTTATATCAAAATTATAACGGAAATAAAATTTGGATAACCAAAAATAAAGCGTTAGTGAATACGCAACAGCAGATTATTTACGCCTATTCATTAGCTGGTATTTACTATCAACTGATAGCTAAACATGTCTATTTTACCCATGGTATTTATGATTTTGTTCCTTTTTTAATTTGGGGGGCAGATAAAATCAATTTATGGCATGGTGTACCGCTTAAAGAAATTGGACCAAAGGCAGATGATATCGCCAGCCCCCAGTATAAAATAAAGATAAAAAGGTTATTCTATTTTATATTCCCTTATATGTATTATATGGCGTGTGATAAAGTCATTTGTCCTGACGAAAAGCGAACAAGCGATTATCAACGCTATTTTTCGGTAGCTAAACCTGAATTAATTTTTAGCAAGCAACCAAGAAATCAATATGCAATCCAACATCAAAAACAGAAGAAAATATTAATTTCACCTACTTATAGAAAGTGGGATACGCTTTTTATAAATAAATATTTAGCCTCCTTATGTTCGCAAGATCTTGCGCAGCTGTTAAGTGAAAAAGGCTATTCACTTGTTTTAAGACCTCACCCGTTGGATGTTCCTTTTATACATCAGCATGCTTTACCAGATTATGTGCAGTTAGATACCACAATTGATTTGTATGAAAGTATTACTGGTTACGATCTTGTTATTACTGATTATTCAAGTATTTACTATGATTGTATGGAATTAGCGATTCCTTGTTATATTTTTGCCCCTGATTTAGCACTGTATCAACAACAGGTAGGGTTAGGCACGGTTTATTTCACCGAAATTCAACATAAATTAATTAGTAAAATAGAAGATGTAATCAATTAATAGCGTAAATGAGTAAAAAATAATGGATGTTTTAATGGTATGTGCAGAGCCTCCGTATCCGGCTAATCACGGGGGAAGAATGGATGTAATGCAAAAAATAGTTGCTTTTAGCCAATTAGGTTATCATATTGATATAATTTATGTGAGCAATGACCGTGATGATCAAGAATGCGAACAATATTTATCTCAATACGTGGATAATATTTATAAAGTCCAACGAAAAAAAGGGATAACATCGTTTTTAATGGCATTATTGACATTATACCCTTATCAGATGGTATCCCGACGCCAGTTAAAAAATATTAATATTGATAAGCACTATGATATTCTGGTCTTGGAATCAGAACATGTCTTTTCCGCACTATCTAATCCGACTATTTGTGCCACGAAAAAAATCTTAAGAATTCATAATGATGAATATAAATATTTTAAAGCCTTAATGCGTTCGACAAAAGGGATCAGCAGATACTATTATTGGATTGAAAGTTATCTGCTACAGTTAAGAAAAAAATCAACGTATAATGCTTGTGATGGATTATGGTTTATTTCTAAAGATGAATGTACTTCTGACTATCAGCATGGAGAGTGGCTACCACCTAATATGCCAATTAATCAGCCATTTAATAGTGATAAATACCAACAAAATCCAGCTAAATTATTATTTGTTGGCAATTTATTTACGCCAAATAATTTAGAAGCCATTATATGGTTTTTAGAACAGGTATATCCATCACTAATTGCAGATGATGCAACACTACACCTAACTATTGCAGGCAGCTGTAGAGAAAAGGTCAATAACCGCTTATTGGATACGATAGCCAACTATGATACAAAGAATGTGACACTGATAACGAATCCTTCTGATCATGAATTAAATAAGATTTATCAACAACATACTATTTTTGTCAATTCCATGTTGAACGGGGCTGGCGTTAAATTAAAAACCATTGATGCGATGCGTAACTCAATGGCGGTAGTTTCTACATCTATCGGCGTTGAAGGGACAGGCTTAATTGCCGATCAGCATTATAAACTTGCTGATACCGAGCATGAATTTTATAGCCAAATTGCCTCACTTATAAAAAATATGCCAGAAGCAAAACAGTTAGCTCAACACGCTTATCAGTTTGTTGCGGACAATTTTGATATCAAAAATAGAATAGATCAGTTAACTAAAATAGAAAAATAGAGAAATAAATGAATAAAATCAATAAGATGTTGTTTTTGTGTTTTTGTGTATTTATTCCTTTCGAAAATACACGATTAAGTGCAATCGGTGGGGTATTAACTGCCTCACCAGCCATCATTTTTTTGTTTTTAGGTCTATTAGGGTGTTTACTTTCCATCAAGAAGGTCAATACGAAATTTTTTATACTTTTTATCATTTTACATATCCTTTCGATAGGGTATTTACTCTATTGGTCTATGATATTTCCTACGCTTGATATAGGATTTATTTTTGATAGGGGAGTTCGTTTTTTTGCTATTATAATGTTCTATTTTGGTGCGATTTACTATTCAATGCGTCAATCTGAAGCGTTGCTGATTATGGGCGGAAAAGCAATAAGCATAGTTATTCTTTTCTCTTTACTTTGTAATATCTTTTTTCCTTCACTTATCTATAATCCAAGTTTTCTTCATGCCAATGAATATTTTAGTATTAATCGATTCAGAGGGTTTGCTTTTGAATCGAGTTCATTTGGTTTTCAGATTATCTGTGCTGTTTTTATTATTGCTATCGTGTATAAACTCAATTTAGTATTTACTGTTCTAACCGCTACAGCATTAGGTATTCTCTCAACATCTAAAGGGGCGGTAGTCGTATTATTGCTAAGTTTAGTTATCGTTTTTCTATTGATAAAACGTATCGCTATTATTTATAAATTAATTCTTATTATCTTAAGTTTAATTATCGGTTCGTTTATTGTGAAAACGTTTTTGCTAAGTTCATTTGTGGGGGATATTGAAAATTACACCTCTGTTGCTACACGCTTAACGGTATTCTTATTAGGATTTAAAACATTAATATCTTATCCCCTAGGCGTGAGCTATTTTGGTTTCTTACCCTATTTTTATGAAAATGGTAAAGACATGATGTATTTTATTCAACAACATTCACCTTTCCTATTAATCTTTTCTGAGGTAGACGAATATTTCCAAATTGGCGCATTTAAATCAATTGGCACCAAATCAACCATATTGGATTTAGTGGTATTTTTTGGCTGGTTTTTTGTTATTGGTCTGAGTGTTTTTGTTAAAAAGATTTTTTCACAGTTGAGAAAAAAAGGGAATTATATTTTATTAATTTTGAGTGTATTCACGCTATTAGCCAATATCTTTTTTATCTCCTCCTTAACACTATATTTAACGCCATTTTTAATTGGATTTATTACTAAATTATCGCAACAAGAATAATTTTTATTATATAAATAGTAGCTGATTTAGGCGTGAGCTATTTTGGTTTGTTACCTTTATGAACATGGTAAAGACATGATGTATTTTATTCAACAACCGTCGCCTCTCCTATTAATCTTCTAAGGTAGAAGAAAAGTTCCAAATTGGAGCATCTAAATCAATTGACACCAAATCAACCATATTAGATTTAGTCGTATTTTTGGGCTGGTTTTTTTTATTGGTCTGAGTGATTTGGTTAAAAAGATTTTTACTCCATTGAGAAAAAAGCCATTATATTTTAATTAATTTTGAGTGTATTTACACTATTAGCGAATAGCTTTTTTAGCTTCTCCTTAACACGATATTTAACGCCATTCTTAATCGAATTTATTACTAAATTATCGCAACAAGACGCGTTTTTATTATATAACTATTAGCTGCCTATAATGACAAAAGGAAAAACAATGAAAATATTACATGTTGCTGAAACGATTAAAGGGGGAGTAGCATCGGTGATAAATACGCTTATCGTGTTTCAGGCGAAAAAAGATACGGTTTGTGTATTAATACCGGATAGTCAAGCTAATGAATTAAATAAAATCGCTAATTGTCAGCAATATTATTTTCGGCGTACAGGCAGAAATATAGGTTCGTTTTTATCCCTATTAAAACAATTTTTCTCTTTTGTTATTAAAGAAAAACCAGATGTCGTGCATATTCACAGTAGTTTTGCTGGTGTTATTGCACGTTTTGCCTTAATGGTTCTCTATCCGATAAGAAGACCTATTGTCATTTACTGCCCACATGCTTTTTCTTTTATTATGCCTAATTCAAATATTAAACGGCAAGGTTACATATGGATCGAACGCTTATTACAGCCAATCACAGATAAAATCATTTGTACTAGCCAGTTTGAACTTCAGCAAGCCATCGCATGTGGCATGAATAAGCATAAATTACAGGTCATTTACAATGGGATTGATTTGGTTAATATGACCACTCCCTCTCCTTATCTAAATAATCAAAAGATCCACCTATTATTTGTGGGTCGGTTCGATCGACAAAAGGGGTATGACTTATTACTTCAATTAATCAAAAAGCTAGATAAACAACGCTTCGATTTAACCATTATTGGCGCCCCTGTGCACGATAATGTTGAAAAATTAACCCAAAGTAATGTGGTTTATAAAGGTTGGTTAACGTATAAAGAGATTATTCCTTATTTTCAGCATGCCGCAGTATTACTAATGCCAAGTCGATGGGAATCATTTGGCCTAGTGGCGGTTGAAGCACAAAGTTTCGGTTTGCCTGTTGTGGCTAATCATTGTAGTTCATTGCCTGAGGTAATTTTAGATAAGAAAACGGGTTATTTAGTTAATTTTGAAAAAGATATTGATAATATCGTTGAACTATTAAATAACATGACTATAGTTGAATGGCAGCAAATGAAATCGGACTGTATCCAATTTGTTACATCCTATTTTTCTGCTGAAAAGATGAATGAAGCTATTGATGATTTGTATAATAATTTGAACGATGGAAAAAAGCAGTATGAATAAAGTTTATCCTACCATAATGGCAGGTGGCACTGGAAGCCGTCTATGGCCTTTATCTCGCGAAACCTACCCAAAACAATTTATCCGTTTGTGTGGTCAATATTCGATGTTACAAGATACCATTAATCGATTGCATGCTATTGATAATCTGGGATCGCCATTAATTATCAGTAATGAAGAGTACCGCTTTGTGGTCGCCGAACAATTACGTGAAATTAATCAATTATCGAATAATATTATTTTAGAACCACTAGGTCGCAATACGGCGCCGGCGATAGCACTTGCAGCATTACAAATTATTAAACACGATCCCAATGGTATTTTATTGGTATTGGCTGCTGATCATATCATTAATGATGATGCCGCTTTTTGTTCTACTGTTAATCAAGCTGTCACCTATGCAGAACAGGAAAAATTAGTTACGTTTGGTGTTGAACCGACTTACCCAGAAACAGGATATGGATACATTAAAAAAGGTCAACAGACTGGCGATAAGGGTTTTATTGTTGAGAAATTTGTAGAAAAACCGAATCAGAAACTGGCGCAAGAGTACTTAAATACCAAAGATTATCTATGGAATAGTGGTATCTTTCTATTTAAAGCTTCTGTTTATCTTGAACAATTAAAGTTACATCGGCCTAATATTTTTGAAAAATGTCAACAGGCAATGCATAACACTGAGCAAGATAAAGATTTTATTCGTATTGATAAAGAGATTTTTTCACAATGTAAAGCTGAATCGGTCGATTACGCGGTTATGGAACAGACCAATGATGCGATAGTCGTTCCGTTAAACAGTGATTGGAGTGATGTAGGTAGTTGGTCCTCTCTATGGCAGATTAGTGAAAAAGGGGAAAATAATAATGTTATTTGTGGTGATGTGATTGCCATTGATTCAAAGGATAATTATTTACGTTCTGAAGATAAATTAATTGCTACGGTAGGGGTCAATAATTTAGCCATAATTGAAACCAAAGATGCAGTATTAGTAATGGATAAAGCACAGAGCCAGAATGTTAAAAAAGTTGTTGATGAATTAAAACGTTCAAATCGAAAAGAATATGTTATTCACCGTCAAGTATTCCGTCCTTGGGGATCTTATGACTCTCTCGATAAAGGTCAGCGATATCATGTCAAAAATATTCGGGTAAAACCAGGTGAAAAATTGTCCTTACAAATGCATTATCATCGTGCTGAGCACTGGATAGTAGTATCGGGTACGGCTGAAGTCGTGATAGATGATAAAGTACAATATATCACTGAAAATCAATCGGTCTATATTCCATTAGGAGCAAAACATTCCCTCGCTAATCCTGGAAAAATAGATTTAGAGATTATTGAAGTACAATCCGGCAGTTATTTAGAAGAAGATGATATTGTTCGATTTCAAGATCGATATGGAAGAATAGAAAATGAGCATAAATAAAGCACAATTGCACTGTTTTAAAGCCTATGATATCAGAGGTAAATTAGGCGAAGAGTTGAATGAAGATATTGCTTATCGTATTGGACGGGCTTATGCGCAATATTTTCGACCTCATCAAGTGGCTATTGGTTCTGACGTGAGATTAACCAGTGAATCCTTAAAGAAAGCTGTTACTCAAGGATTGCTGGATTGTGGGGTAAATGTGATTGACATCGGTTTAAGTGGCACCGAAGAGATCTACTTCACTACCTTTTATTATCAATTAGATGGCGGAATCGAAATTACAGCCAGTCATAATCCGATAGATTATAACGGTATGAAATTGGTTAGCCAGCATGCTAAACCGATTGATAGCCAGCAATTATTGGCGATTAAACGATTAGCTGAAGCAAACGACGTGATGCCGGCGCTTCCAGAAAAAAAGGGACAATATAAGCAGCTTAACATTATTCATGATTATGTGACCCATCTATTAAACTATATCAATTTCCAGAATATCAAAAGACCACTAAAATTGGTCATTAATTCTGGCAATGGGGCGGCTGGCCATGTAATAGATGCCATTGAAAAACAATTTAAATTAGCTAATTTACCGATAGAAATAATTAAGGTCCATCATGAACCTAATGGTCATTTTCCACATGGCATACCTAACCCATTGCTACCTGAATGTCGCGATGATACACGCCAGGCGGTAATTGAACATAAGGCTGATATGGGGATAGCTTTTGATGGTGATTTTGACCGCTGTTTCTTTTTTGATGAACAGGGTAATTTTATCGAAGGTTATTATATTGTTGGACTACTCGCCGAATCCTTTTTACTCAAATATCCAGGGGCGAATATCATTCATGACCCTCGACTAATTTGGAATACCATTGATATTGTTAAAAAGCAAGGCGGCCAAGCTATTCAGTCAAAAACAGGCCATGCTTTTATTAAACAGAGCATGCGTGAACACGATGCCGTGTATGGCGGTGAGATGAGTGCACATCACTATTTTAAAGAGTTTGCTTACTGTGATAGTGGTATGATTCCATGGCTATTGGTTACGGAGCTGTTATGCTTAAAAGGGTTGCCTTTAAGCCAATTAGTAAAAGAACGTATTCATGCTTATCCGGTCTCTGGTGAGATAAATCGTATGGTTACCAACCCTCAACAAATCATAAATAGAGTTAAGCAACACTTTTTATCGCATGCTATCACCGTTGATATGACAGATGGTTTAAGTATGCATTTTGATCATTGGCGTTTTAATTTACGACTATCTAATACCGAACCGTTAATACGTCTGAATGTGGAAGCCATTGCTGATAAAGATCTAATGCAAGATAAAACGGCATTATTATTAAGTTTATTTGAAGAAAAAAACGGTAATGTTGAGCAAGGCTGATTTTTGAAACTGCTAAACTTTTTAATTAATCATTTGCTACCTGGGAAAGAGTACTAAAAGTTATACTTTAATATGGATTTGTTTTAAGATTATGATTAAGAGCAAAATTACCCATTCAGCGATACGTCCAGCTGTTCCCCCTTTTGTTATTCTTCAGCTAATATTTGATCTACTTACCATCATTGTTAGTGCGTTTTTAGCGGATAAATTATTAAATCGAGAGATTATTTTAGATTGTTATCAAATTTTAATCGTCATTGTCTGTTTTTTATTTTCCGCTATTGTTAGAAACATGTATCAATCCATATTTACTCCTAGTACTCATCTATTATTTATAGAATTACTTAAAGTTTGGGTAATAGGGTTTGGTAGTGGTGTGATAATTCATGGATTAATAAGCTCTTTCAAGCTTTCATGGCTATTTCTCTTACTTTGGTTTGTTTTTACTGTGGTTCTATTTTATCTATTTTATAAAACCGCTCAATATATTGCCAAACGCTTATTACGGCAAAAGGAAATCAATATCGCTTTTATTGATAACCAACTACAAATCAAATTTTTGGCGAAAGATTTAAAAAATATACCTTGGAAAAAATACAATATTGTGGGTTTTTACAGTAGCGACGACAATCAATACAACGAAATGATCTACAAAGGAAATATTGAACAACTATTAGCCGATGCCAAAAAGGGGCTAGTTGATGAAATTTATGTCGCAGACAGCCAGATGATGCGTAAGAAAATTGAATATATTATTCAAAAACTTGCCGATACAACTTGTTCAGTAATGTTATTACCGAATGTTTTTACCTTTAATTTATTGCGTTCACGTATCTATACCATTAATGATAGACCGGTTATTTCTATTTATGACACCCCTTTCCAAGGACTCAATGCTTGGATAAAACGTGTTGAAGATATTATTGGTGCTTCAATTATTTTAATGATAATCTCTCCGCTATTATTATTGATTGCTATCATCATCAAATTGACCTCTAAAGGTCCGATTTTGTTTAAACAAGATCGATATGGTATCAATGGTAAAATTATAAAAGTATGGAAGTTCCGCTCAATGAAAGTTATGGAAAATGGCGATAATGTTAAACAAGTCACCAAAGGTGATGCTCGCTTAACGCCTGTAGGTGCTTTTTTACGACGGACCTCACTTGATGAATTACCTCAATTTTTAAACGTATTATGGGGCGATATGTCGATTGTTGGACCTAGACCACATGCGATTGTACATAATGAATACTATCGAACCATGATCATGGGTTATATGTTACGTCATAAAGTTAAACCTGGTATTACTGGTTGGGCGCAAATAAATGGTTATCGCGGTGAAACGGATACGATAGATAAAATGCAAAAACGCATTGAATATGATTTAGAATATATTCACAATTGGAGTATAAGTTTCGATATTAAAATTATCTTATTAACGATAGTGAAAGGATTTATTAGTAAAACCGCTTATTAAACTACATAATAACAATTTTGACTGATTGTGGAGAAAATATGACTAAATGTGCATTAGTGTTGTTAGCTGATGGTTGCGAAGAAACAGAAGCAGTAACAACAATAGATTTGCTCACCAGAGCCGGTGTAGCGGTGACGATTGCTAGTATCAACGAACAAGATAAAGTACAGTGTTCACGAGGGGTTATCCTACAGGTTCAAAAAATATTTTCGCAAATTAAGGATCAACCTTTTGACGTTGTGATCTTACCTGGTGGCTTGAAAGGGGCGGAAAACTTCCGCGATTCACCACAAGTCATTGAAAAGCTTAAGCAGACACATCAGCAAGGTCATATTGTAGCCGCGATTTGTGCTTCGCCAGCGATGGTATTACAACACCATAACTTATTTCCGACTGCCTATATGACTGGCTATCCGTCAACGAAAACAGCATTCAAATTATGGAAAGATGAACGCGCCTATTATGATCAACATAGCAAAGTGATTACTAGCCAAGGTCCTGCTACATCGATTGATTTTGCATTAAAAATTATTGCCACTCTATGTGGCACTGAAAAAGCAAAACACGTGGCGGCTGAATTAGTTTTACCTAAAGGGATTGATAATTATTCAGATCAATAATCCCATAATAAAAAGGCACCAGCTATGATGTTGGCGCCTTTTGTTTTCTTAACTCAAGTCAATAATGACGATTATCTATAAACTCATTAATTAATGTCTAAATACTTTAACATTATTAAAGTTTTGTTCCTTTAGATACAGTGCTTGTAATTTACTCATTACGCCACGCTCACAATAGAGTAAATATTGCTTATCCTGAGCCAAATCACCAAATTGAGAGGCTAACTTGTAAAAAGGAATATGAATTACCTGAATTTTTTCTACATTGAGTGGCGCATTTTCTTCCTCTTCTGGGGAACGAATATCAATAATGATATCATCCTTAGAAAATGCATTCACTGTTTCAACTTCCGTAATCTTATTTGATGTCTGTTTAGCGATCTCGCGAATATCGATATTTTCTGCTTCAGCTACCGCTTTATCTAAAATAGCAAAATTAAAATGGGCTTCTTCTGCTTCAATTTTCTCTTTTACTGCTTTTACAGTAGGATTCTTAGAGATAACGCCACAAAATTCCGGCATGGTTTTGGCGATATCTTCTGTGCCTATTTTTCGGGCTAAATGGATAATCGTCTCTTTATCGTGGGTGATTAAAGGACGTAAAATAAGCGTATCACTCACATTATCGATTAGGCGGAGATTGGTTAAAGTTTGACTTGAAACTTGCCCTAATGCTTCACCGGTTACTAGCGCTTCAACATGATAACGTTGGGCGATGGTTGAGGCGGCGCGAATCATCATACGTTTAAGTACAACCCCCATTTGACCATCATCCACTTTTTCGAGTATTTCACCGACAACCTCAGCAAAATTGATGGTAATAAAACGAACTTTATGCGAACTACCAAAGCGACTCCATAAATAGTGCGCCATCTGTTTTACCCCAATCTCATGCGCAGCGCCACCTAAATTGAAAAAACAGTAATGAACGCGGCTACCTCGACGCATTAACATATAACTAGAAACACCAGAGTCAAATCCCCCTGAAATTAAGGAAATCACATCCTCTTGGGTACCGGTAGGAAAGCCCCCAATCCCTTCGTAACGCTGTTTAACCAGTAATAATTTATCATGTTCAATTTCGAGATGAACCGTCACATCAGGTTTAGTTAATTTTACTTTAGCTGATTCAATATGTTGATTTAAGCCACCACCAACATAGCGTTCAACCTCAATAGAGGTAAAGTCATGTTTACCGCGACGTTTGACTCTAACACAAAAACTTTTATTTTCAATTAAAGGTCCATAGTAAGGTAAAGCTAATTCAAAAATATGGTGCATATCGGTAAACGGCAATTCGTCTACGGCTAAAATATGATGAATACCTGGAATACGCGTTAATAGCTCTGCTACCCTAGTTTCGGTTTCTGGTTTTCGTGGGCGAACCTCAATAAAATCCCAATGACGAACAACAGCCACTTCTTCTACATGTTGTTTTAATATATTGCGGATATTACTAGTCAAAATTTTAATAAAACGCAAACGGACCGAATCACTTTTAATCGTGATTTCTGGAAATAACTTAATAATAAATTTCATAAAATATTAACGAAATAATTTGAAAACGGGCGTCATTATACTTATTTAATGGTGAATTGATAGTACATTTTTTGCTAAATTAACCGCGTTTTTAGCCAAAAAAACAAAATATACTTGCTTGTTGGCGCCAGTTTAGATAAGATCCGCCATCAATAATTTTCTTCTTTTAAAAAGAACAGGAAATACGTTATTATTTTCTGCATAACATAACAGTTTGTAGGTTAAAATGTACGAAACTATTTTACTTGTTGTATTTTTAGTGATCTCTGTAGCCATTATCGGTTTAGTATTGGTTCAGAATGGCAAAGGTGCCGATATGGGTGCATCTTTTGGTGCTGGTGCATCAGCAACACTATTTGGATCAAGTGGTACTGGTAATTTTTTAACCCGCACAACAAGCATTCTTGGTTTGTTGTTTTTTGTTATTAGTATTTTATTGGTCAATTTAAGTAGTGCCACGAAAGCTGATAAAAGCGAATTCTCTAATTTAGGGGATGATGTTGCTATTGAGCAGGCTACTGCGCCAGTAAAATCGGTTGAATCAACACCTGAACAAGGAAATAATTCAACATCTGAAATTCCAGAATAAAGGGGATTTCTCCTTAAATTGCCGTGGTGGTGAAATTGGTAGACACGCTACCTTGAGGTGGTAGTGCTCGAAAGGGCTTACGGGTTCAAGTCCCGTCCTCGGCACCAAATCTTTTTATTATGTACTCTAAATTGAAGTTGCATTTTTTACAATAAGGTGTATACTTCAATCTTATCGGACGGACGCGGGGTGGAGCAGCTTGGTAGCTCGTCGGGCTCATAACCCGAAGGTCGTTGGTTCAAATCCAGCCCCCGCAACCACTTTTATTGATTGGTCCACTAAAGGCTCAAAGATTTTATGCCTCGCTAGTCGGGGTTTTTTAATGCATGGGATTTGAGTTAAGCGAATGGACTATTCAGATTAACAAAATGTTGGGCGTTAGCCCTTTTTTTATTTCTGGGGGAATTGCTTGAGTAATTTAGAACAGCAATTAACAGCTATTATCCAAGAGCCCGTAAATGCACTTGGTTTTGAATTAGTTGGTATTGAGTTTATTCGTAGTCGTCATCCGGTACTGCGTATTTATATTGATAGCGAAAATGGGATTACTGTTGATGATTGTGCGGATGTAAGTCGACAAGTGAGTGCAGTATTAGATGTTGAGGACCCAATAACGACGGCCTATAATCTTGAAGTTTCCTCGCCAGGGCTTGATCGTCCCTTATTCACACTTGAACATTATCAACGTTTTTTAGGACAAGAAGTAATGATCAATTTGCGTATAGCGATGTTTAATCGTCGTAAATGGCAGGGTGTCATTAAGCAGATTGAAGATGAAATGATTACATTAACCGTTGATGGAAAAGATGAAACATTCGCATTTAGTAACATTCAAAAAGCGAATATTGTGCCTAGATTTTAAATTGAATGGTGATAAAGGATGAACAAAGAGATCTTAGCTGTTGTTGAAGCAGTGTCAAACGAAAAAGCGCTATCCCGAGATAAAATTTTTGAAGCACTGGAGAGTGCATTAGCCACAGCGACAAAGAAAAAACAGAATTTAGATATTGATGTAGTAGTAAAAATCGATCACAAAACAGGTGACTATGATACCTTTCGTCGTTGGTTAGTGGTAGATACTGTCACTCAGCCAGCACGTGAAATCACTTTTGAAGCTGCTCAATATGAAGATGATCAAGTAAAATTAGGGGATTATGTTCAAGAGCAAATTGAATCAATTGCTTTTGACCGTATTACCACACAAACCGCTAAACAGGTGATCGTACAAAAAGTACGTGAAGCGGAAAGAACCATGATTATTGATCAATTCCGTAGTCGCGTTGGTGACATTGTTACGGGTATTGTTAAAAAAACAACGCGTGAAAGTGTCGTCTTAGACTTAGGTAATAATGCTGAAGCGCTTATGAACCGTGATGATATGTTACCGCGTGAAAACTTCCGGATTGGGGATCGCATTCGTGGGATTTTATATCTGGTTGAACCAGAAAATAAACCAGCTCAACTCTGCGTTAGCCGCACCAGCCCACATATGATGGAAGAGTTATTCCGAATTGAAGTGCCAGAAATCGGTGAAGAGATGATCGATATCAAAGGGGTGGCTCGTGATCCAGGTTCGCGTGCCAAGATTGCGGTAAAAAGTAATGACCGTCGAATCGATCCTGTAGGCGCTTGTGTCGGAATGCGCGGAGCGCGGGTGCAAGCGGTATCAAATGAATTTGGCGGCGAACGTATTGACATTGTATTATGGGATGATAATCCAGCACAATATGTGATTAATGCCATGGCACCAGCTGATGTGGTCTCGATTGTTGTCGACGAAGATAAACACACGATGGATATCGCGGTGGAAGCAGAAAATTTACCACAAGCTATCGGACGTAATGGACAAAATATTCGTTTAGCATCCCAATTGACGGGTTGGACACTAAATGTGATGAAAGTAGAAGATTTACAGCAGAAACATCATGCTGAATCTTTTGCTGCCATTAAAAATTTCATGAAACATTTAGATATTGAAGAAGATTTAGCTCAATTATTAGTTGAGGAAGGTTTTACTTCGCTAGAAGAGTTGGCTTACGTACCAGTAAATGAATTGCTAGAAATTGAAGAACTTAATGAAGAGTTAGTCAATACCTTAAGAGCAAGAGCAAAAGAAGCATTGACCATTATGGCTCTCGCCTACAGCGGTGAAAAACAAATTGCTCAGGCGATACTTGATATACCGGGTATGACACGTGAAATAGCGTATAAATTAGCCGACCATGGTGTAACGACGCTGGAAGAATTAGCTGAACAAGGGATTGATGACTTAGCTGAAATTGAAGAACTTGATGCTGAAAGAGCAGGAAAACTGATCATGGCTGCTCGCAACATCTGTTGGTTTGGAGAAGAGTAATTAAGGTAACAGGAAGGAATAATATGACAAAAGTTTCAATTCAAGCACTGTCTGAAGAAATGAAAACGCCAATGGATCGCCTGTTGCAACATTTTGCGGATGTTGGAATAACCAAGAACGCATCCGATGATGTGAGCGCTGATGAAAAGGCGGCATTGCTTGCCCATCTTAACTCACAACAAGTGCCAACCAAATTAACCTTACAGCGAAAAAAACATTCTACCCTGAATGTGCAAGGAACAGGCGGCAAAAATAAAGAGATCAAAATTGAAGTGCGTAAAAAGCGCACTTTCGTTAAACGCGAAACCGAAGAAGAGCTAGCTGAACGCTTACGTCGTGAAGCGGAAGAAAAAGCTCGTCAGGAAGCAGAAGAGAAAGCGAAACAAGAGGCTGCCGAGCAGGCAAGATTGGAAGCAGAAGCGAAAGCAAAACAAGAAGCGGAAGAACAAGCTCGTAAAGCCCAAGAAGCAGTACTCGCTGCTGAAAAAGCAAAACAAGCTGAATTGGCGAAGAAAATCGCCGAAGAAGCGAAGAAAAACCAAGAAGCGAAACCAAATAAAGAAATGAATTCAGAAAAAGCACGTTTAGAAGCCGAAGCAGCGGCATTAAAACGCAAGGTTGAAGAAGAGAACCGCCAAAAAATCGAAGCTGAGGCAAAACGAGTCGCAGAAGAAGCGCGTAAATTAGCTGATAAATATAATGCTGAACCGGTGACGACTACCTCACAAGGTGATGATGAAGATTATCATCTTACGACATCACGTTATGCGCGTGCGGCAGAGGATGAATCGGATCGCGAGGTAGAAAGTAATCGTGGTCGAGGTAATCGTAACAATAAAACGACCAAACAGAAAAAAGGCAGCAAACTGTCAGAAGGCAAAGCGGAGCGTGAAGAAGCGCGCGTCATTAATCGCGGCAGTAAGAAAAAGGTAAAAAGTGCTTTACAACAAGGTTTTAACAAACCTGTACAAGCCGTTAACCGTGATGTTGTCATTGGTGAAACGATTACGGTTGCCGAATTAGCGAATAAAATGGCTGTTAAAGGTTCAGAAGTAATCAAAACCATGATGAAAATGGGCGCAATGGCGACCATTAACCAAGTCATTGATCAGGAAACGGCACAGTTAGTGGCAGAAGAGATGGGACATAAAGTCATTTTACGTCGTGAAAATGAACTTGAAGAGTCGCTAATGAGTGATCGTGATACAGGTGCTGAGCGTGTAGCACGTGCACCAGTGGTAACGATTATGGGTCACGTTGACCATGGTAAAACCTCACTACTTGATTATATTCGTAAAACGAAAATTGCCTCAGGTGAAGCGGGAGGGATTACTCAACATATTGGTGCTTATCACGTTAAAACCGCAAATGGTATGATTACCTTTTTAGATACACCAGGACATGCGGCGTTTACCTCAATGCGTGCGCGTGGTGCGAAAGCGACCGATATCGTCGTGTTAGTGGTGGCCGCTGATGATGGTGTCATGCCACAAACGGTTGAAGCGATTCAACATGCGAAAGCGGCTAATGTGCCTATCGTGGTGGCCGTCAATAAAATGGATAAACCAGAGGCGGATCCTGATCGCGTTAAAAATGAATTAGCCCAACGTGGTGTGATTCCTGAAGATTGGGGTGGTGATACTCAATTTGTACACGTATCGGCCAGAGCGGGGACGGGTATTGATGAATTGCTAGAAGCGATTTTACTTCAATCTGAAGTCTTAGAATTAACCGCAATTGAGTCAGGTATGGCAAGTGGTGTGGTTATTGAATCTTTCCTTGATAAAGGACGCGGTCCAGTTGCAACCATCTTAGTTCAATCAGGAACATTACTTCGTGGCGATATCGTACTTTGCGGTTTCGAATATGGTCGTGTCCGTGCGATGCGTAACGAACTGGGTAAAAATATTGATAAAGCCGGTCCATCTATTCCCGTTGAAATTTTAGGTCTTTCTGGTGTCCCTGCTGCGGGTGATGAGGTCACCGTAGTACGTGATGAGAAAAAAGCGCGTGAAGTTGCGCTTTACCGTCAAGGCAAATTCCGTGAAGTGAAATTAGCGCGTCAACAGAAAGCTAAATTAGAAAACATGTTCACGAATATGACAGAAGGTGATGTCTCTGAACTCAATATCGTATTAAAAGCCGATGTACAAGGGTCAGTTGAAGCCATTAGTGATGCATTACTCAAACTATCGACGGATGAAGTGAAGGTAAAAATCATTGGTTCTGGTGTCGGTGGAATTACCGAAACCGATGCCACGTTAGCGGCGGCGTCAAATGCTATTATCCTTGGC
>NZ_AWGA01000075.1 GCF_000471645.3 Candidatus Schmidhempelia bombi str. Bimp
TGGCTTTAATGTGCGGGCAGATGCCTCGGCACGTAAAGTAGTTGAAGGGGAAAATCTCGATTTACGTTACTATTCGGTGATTTATGATCTGATTGATGAAGTCAAACAAGCCATGAGTGGTATGTTATCACCTGAATATAAACAAGAAATCATTGGATTAGCGGAAGTTCGTGATGTATTCCGTTCACCAAAATTTGGGGCGATTGCGGGCTGTATGGTTACCGAAGGTGTGGTTAAACGGCACAATCCAATTCGCGTATTACGTGATAACGTCGTTATTTATGAAGGCGAGCTCGAATCTTTACGCCGCTTTAAAGATGATGTTAATGAAGTGCGAAACGGGATGGAATGTGGTATCGGTGTCAAAAACTATAATGATGTTCGCGTTGGCGATATGATTGAAGTTTTCGAAACGATTGAGATTAAACGAACCATCTAATAGCATCGATAACGAATAATAAAGGGGCGTCATAACACTGACAGTCCCTTATTTTTTTGTTATGCTTTAATCTTATATAGCGAAGATCGGTCATTGATTAAACCGATTTATTTATCTGTAACGTTAACGAGATAATATATCATGGCAAAAGCATTTAGTCGTACACAGCGTGTGGCACAAGAATTACAAAAGGAAATTGCAATTATTTTACAGCGTGAGATAAAAGATCCACGTTTGGGTATGGTAACCGTATCGGGCGTTGATTTATCACGTGATTTAGTTTATGCGAAAATTTTTGTTACTTTTCTAAATGATCAAGATCAGCAACAGATCGATCAAGGTATCCGTATTCTAAATGATGCAGTAGGTTTTATTCGTACCTTAGTCGGTAAAGCAATGCGTTTACGCGTGGTGCCGCAGCTGACCTTTGTTTATGATAATTCATTAGTTGAAGGAATGCGCATGTCTAATCTGGTTACAGATGTGGTTAGAAAAGATAATCAACGCCATAATGGATAATCACAATGATTATCCACTAAAACCTTATTAGTGGATAATTATCTTATTTTCATTCTTTTATTGATTTTTTTATAGTTTGTGCAAGGCGAAACCATGTCTAGACGTCCTAAAGGCCGTGATATCAACGGTGTTTTATTATTAGATAAACCAACTGCGATGACATCGAATGATGTTTTACAAAAAGTAAAACGAATTTATCAGGCTAAAAAAGCAGGGCATACAGGCGCATTAGATCCATTAGCAACGGGTATGCTACCCATCTGTTTTGGTGAGGCGACAAAATTTTCTCAATATCTGTTAGATTCAGACAAACGTTATCGCGTTATTGCTAAACTAGGTGAACGTACTGATACGTCAGATGCCGATGGCAATATTATTCAAACCCGATCTATCTGCTTTGACGAGCAGCAACTTATGCATGCTCTTGATCAATTTCGAGGGGCATTAAAACAAGTGCCAACCATGTTCTCGGCCCTTAAGTATCAAGGTAAGCCACTTTATGAGTATGCACGTCAAGGTATCACCGTACCACGAGAAGCACGAGAGATTACCGTTTATGATTTACAACTGCTACGCTATACAGGTAATGAACTGGAGTTGGAAATTCATTGCTCTAAAGGCACCTATATTCGCACGATTATTGATGATCTGGGTGAACTGTTAGGCTGTGGTGCACATGTTATCTATTTAAGACGATTACAAGTATCAAATTATCCTTATGCGCAGATGGTCTCATTAGATCAATTAATGGCATTACAGCCAGATGATGCGGCGTTATATACTTATCTTTTGCCTGCTGATAGTCCAGTACAAGATTACCCCATGGTCACTATCTCAATGCAACAAGGACAAGATATATTATTGGGCCGGCGTATTGCTATTACGCTGGATCAAGTACCAGAAAATCAATTAGTTCGTATTTATGCTAGTGATGAACAACAGCAACAATTTCTAGGTGTCGGAATTTACGGTAACAATCAACTTTCCCCAAAACGGTTAATATCTATTTAAATTTAATTTAATACATCACTATAATGGCATGTGGTATTTCTATCAATAGAACAACAATACCACTGATTCATTATTTTATGCCTTTTCTTTAATCAAAATAAAGAAGAGGTAATAAAAGCAAGGATAACGAGATTTTATATGATCAGAAAGACATTCATTAACTTATGGCCAATTTTCACCCTGCTACTATCCGTATCGTTAGTCCAAGGTAGTGCCTCATTAGCCAAATCACTGTTCCCGATTTTAGGACCTGATGGTGTCGCTGCTTGGCGGTTAACATTTTCAGCGGTGTTACTCTGTTTGATTTTTAAACCGTGGAAAAAGAAAATAACCAAAGCAGCTTGCTTGCCGCTTATTATGTATGGTATCGCTATTGGGATTATGAACATGTCTTTTTATCATGCCATACAACGAATTCCAGTGGGAATTGGGATCGCCATCGAATTAGCAACAGGTCCGATTGCGGTTGCTTTATTTTCTTCTCGACGAATTAGTGATTTTTGTTGGTTAGCTTTAGTAGTGCTAGGGCTATATATGCTATTACCAATCCATCAACCACATGCTGCTATTGATCCTATTGGTATTATTTTTGCCACTGTTAGCGGTTTATGCTGGGCAATGTATATTATTTTTGGTAAAAAAGCGGGAACTATCTATGGTCCAGGTAGCTCAGCGATTGGGATTTTTATCGCTTCTCTTTTTGTCTTTCCATATGGATTATTTACTAATGATATACATACTATGTTTTCGCCATCGATATTACCAATGGCATTGTTAGTCGCTATATTCGCCTCAGCCTTACCTTATGGCTTAGAGATGATAGCATTGCCCCATATTTCAGCAAAAACCTTCAGTATGTTAATGAGTTTATCACCTGTTGTGGGCTCTCTATCAGCCTTTATCTTCTTACATGAGTCATTAACGATAACCCAATGGTTAGCCATTTTAGCGATTGTATGTTCATCACTTGGGATTATTATTTCCTCTCAGCGAGTTAAATCACAGATAGATGAACTATAACTAATACCGTCAAAGGAATATTTAAAGCTAATAAATAGTTTCAACAGTCGTAAAACTATTTATTAGCTTAGCTACCGTATTAATGGTTAGGATTCATTTTCTTGTTGTATGGCTTTTATTACCGCAGGACGCTGGCTAATACGCTCAACATAGCTATCAATAGCTGGGTAACTAGCGAGATTTGGGATCACTTGACGCCAATTTAATATAACAAATAGATAACAATCGGCAATCGTAAAATGATCATTTTGTAAATAGTTATGCTTTTTCAGATGTGCTTCTAAATAAGCCAATTTGGTATTAAGTTGTTCACCGGCATTTATTTTCTCTTGCTCTGAAGATGGTTTAAATAAAGGCATAAAGTTTTTATGTAACTCAGTAGCAATAAAGTTAAGCCATTCGATAATTTTATATCGCTCAATTTCCCCTACTGGTGCAATCAATTTGGTTGAAGGTGCTAAATCAGCAATATATTGTAGCACTGCTGCACCTTCCGTTAATACGGTTTTATCATCATCTAGCAGTAAAGCAGGGACTTGACCTTTGGGATTAATATCGTAAAAATTTTGCCCCGATGCCGTGGTTTTATTGCTTAAATTTACGGCTTCAAGCGAATAATTTAAGTGGGTCTCACAAAGGGCGATGTGAGCGGCCAACGAACAAGCTCTAGGTGTGTAGTAAAGTTTCATTGATATTCCTCTTCGTATAATTATAAAAATGCGTACTATTTGCTGATTGAAATCAACCGATTCAATAAACGACTTATACTCGTTATAGGTAAACCTTCTTACATCTTTATCGTGGTAATCTTTGTTACCTTAATCAAAATAATGTTTTTATCCCAAATAAGGCACTCAATGCTAATATCGTCTAAAATGACAATCGATAAATATAAACGTTTTTAGGCTAATCATATCGCCTATTTACAACGGATTAAAGGGCAGCTCTTTTAATTAACCACGACCACCGTCCAGAGAGTCAATAACGTCGATAAGTAATTGACGTAACGTTGTACACATGGTGTCAGTCAGTGGATATCCTTCTTTATCCGTTAAAATAAATAGATCCTCTACGTGTTCACCAATCGTCACAATTTTAGCACTATGTAACGATAATTGTAGTTGGGTAAATACTTCTCCAACATACGCTAATAATCCTGGTCTATCAAGTGTAATGAGTTGCATATGCGTTTTATCATAACGTTGCATGGCTAAAAAGTTTACTTGCGTTGGTACTGCAAAATGGCGTAGCTTGGTATTGGGACGATAAATTCGTTGACGTTTAAATCCTGTCTGTAGTAACACTTTTTCTACTTGTTGGATTAATGCAGGCTGACGATCAGGGCTAACAGAGTGACCATTTGGTTCAAGCACAATAAACGTATCTAATGCATAATCATCTTTTGTGGTAATTATCAACGCATCATGAATATTCAAATTAAAGTAACCGATTTGATGACTAACGCTAGCAAATAAAAAAGGTTTATCAGGAGAATAAATAAATAGCTCTGTACCGCCATGTTCGGGTTTTGGACGAAGTAGTACTAACGGTTTTTGTAAATCATGATTAAGGAGATTAACGGTATGCCAAGCAATTTGCTCAGGCGAATAACGCAAAAAATAGTCAAAACTATAACGTCGCCATAATGATTTGGCTTGTTCATAGGGAATTGGGTATTGTGATAATAATCGTTTTGCCTGTTTTTTATGCTGTTTAACGATGGACCACGGACGTGGCGCGTGCTGTAAATCGGACATTAACACATTATCTGTCGCAATATAAAGCGTACGCAATAGACTCTGTTTCCAACTATTCCATAATGTTTCATTCGTAGCGCAAACATCAGCAACCGTTAAGCAAAGTAAAAATTGTAAACGTTGCTGCGATTGCACTTGTTGCGCAAAGGCTTGAATAACAGCGGGATCTTGAATATCGCGACCTTGTGCAGTGACCGACATAAGTAAATGTTGGCGAACTAACCATACGGCTAACTCGCTATCTTGCTGGGGTAAATCATGTAATTGGCAGAATTGCTGTAATGCATGAGCACCAAGAATGGAATGATCGCCGTTTAATCCCTTACCAATATCATGGAACAAGGCGGCAATAATTAATAAATAGGGTTTTGACAATTGTTGGTAAAGACGTGAACTATTTGGGTGACGTTGTTGACCTTCAATTGTAGTAAAGCTATACAGCTCAAGAAGTACCCGCATGGTATGTTCATCAACGGTATAAGTATGAAAAAGATCAAATTGCATTAAACCAACAATCTGTTTCCAACCGGGAATATACATGGCTAGAATGCCCAACTGGTGCATAGGTATTAATGCTTTGATCACCGCCTCTGGATGTTTAATGATGGCTAAAAAATGGGCGCGAGATTTAGGATCTTCACAAAGTAAGCTGGTCACATGTCGTCTGGCATGACGTAGTTGTCGAATAGTATTAGAATAAATACCCCGTACTTTGGGCTGAGTTAATAGGGTATAAAATAGCTGCATAATCATGCTTGAATCATGGATAAATAGCTGATTATTCGTAATATCAATCAAACCATCTCTTACGACAAAATGCGTATCAATAGCATACACTTGCTGAGTCTGATGTTGAGTTAACATCGATTCACTAAAAAGCTGTAATAACATCTGATTGAGTTCGGTTACCGCATGTACAACTCGATAATAATCATGCATCATATGTTCAACGGGAACATTACCTTGACCTTGATAACCAAGCAGATGAGCAATCGCTAATTGGCGATCAAACAGCAAACGATTATCATAGCGCTTTACCACGCAGTGCAATGCAAAACGTATACGCCATAAAAATCGCTGACAAGTTCTCAATTCATCTATCTCCTCATCAGTGAGAAATTGAAATGGCGATAAATCTTTGGCTGAACAACGCCCAAAATGACGAATACCGATCCAATTAATGGTTTGAATATCGCGTAATCCACCAGGACTATTTTTGATATCTGGTTCTAATTTATAACTACTACTCTGATACTGCTGATGCCGTGTTTGTTGTTCTTCGACTTTTGCCTGATAAAATAGCGAAGAAGGCCAGATGGTTTTGGAAAAAATCGTTTGTTGTAAATCACTCAGCAGCTGCGGATTACCAACGATTAAACGCGACTCCATTAGGTTGGTCATCACCGTTAAATCGTTTTTTGCTTCAGCAATGCACGTTTTTAGTGTTCGCACACTATGTCCAACATTTAATCCCAAATCCCATAACAGCTGAATTAATGCCTCAATTTTAGGTTGTTGTTCCGATGGTAAAGGCTTATCAGTCAAAATCAGTAAATCAATATCGGAAAGGGGATGCAATTCTTGACGCCCATAGCCGCCTACGGCAATAAGGGCCAAACGATGACGATTAAAAATAAACCCCGTTTGTGGTTCAAAAAGATAGTATTGCCATAACCGTTGTAATAACTGATCCATATAGTGGCTACGAGCTAACACCAACTGCTCAACCGCTATCTCTTGTTTAAATTGCTCAAGAGACCAACAGCCAAAATCGGCTAACTGCTGTCTAATTGTGGCAACATTGATTTGTTGGTCGCTGAAGTGTAACGGCGAAAATGGTACCGTTATTGTTAATGTTGGCGTTAATATCATAATTATAAATAGACCAATTGTAGTAAAAAACTTAATTGATTATAGGTTTCTTCTATTTTATCGCCATAGCAATTTTTTGTAATATAAGCTAACTATGGACAAGTTTTAGAGTTTTAGCCTAATATTTCAATATAATATAGGACAGAGCCAACTTATCATCTGTCATTTTTCACACTGCGCCACGTTTTAATTTATTTTTTACTTCTGGGCATAATAAACTAAGCACCCTATTACTCCTTAACTGGGTTGCCACTAGATGATGTTGTCCATTTTTTTTACATAGTTGACTGGTTAAGGCAAGTAATAACCAATAAGTCATCTCTTCATTTGGTATCCCAAAATAACCATCAATGTCGTGACGAACTAACGGTGTGGTGGTAACAATATCATTTTTAGCCAGCACCATGGTTAACTGATTAAGCGCTTCGCCATCAATTTGACTATGCCAACACTGCGTCGTGTTGTTAAAAGCAGGTTGGATATCAAGCATCTGTTGTATTGCCGCTTCATATTCAGATGGTGTCGTCAGCATAGAACGTAACAGATAACTTTGTGGTTTGATTTCATCCATGGTGGATAATAATTGTGTATTTACCATTAACAAAGCACTAATAAACGCCGAACTGGTTTGCGATTGAGCATTATTGGAAATGATCAAATAAAGTGCTGGTTGGTTATCATCAATCAGTTGATTTATTATTAAGGCGTTGCCTGTATGAATCGGGTAAGGATTTAACTCAATTTTTTGTTTCAATTGCCATTTATTGGCAGCTTGATAGATCGCCTGTTCTAGTACGGTGGGATTATCATAACTATCTAACCAAATAATTAACTTAAGATGCTGCTCAAATTTATTCAAATTTCCTGCTATATTAGCAAATATTTCATCAAAACAGTTAAAGTAAAAAGTGTCATCCGTATTCTCAAACTGATTAATTTTTGTATAGTCAATAGGTAATGATTGAGCGTTATTCACTATTGAGTCAACAAGATTGGATAGATTATCAGGTAAGATGATAACACTATCGAGGATAGCTAATGATTGCATCGCCCAATTTTGCCACTGTTGGTGTAGATATTGGGTTTCTTCATACCAAATTTTATTTTTTTCTTGTTGTATGCCATACATAAATAATCGAATACTAAATAGGACGCCCGTCATCATCAATGTACAGCCACAAATGAATAAGATTAATAATGGATAATTTTCTTGATAACGCCTAGGTAGAAGAATAAAACCAAGAAGCGTGATAGCAACCAAAGTAATTAAACCAATTATCAGCCAATGCCTAATTTTAATTGGTTCTAGCTCTGGTAATGGTTCTATTTTAGGTTTAGTCCACAAGATAATTCTCCTTATAAAAATGGGGACAAACAGTAAAAAAATCGTTTTTAATATATTGGTGATGATTATAATTCTTGCGTTAACATCTTCAGAAAATCTATTATTTCCCTCACAATCAATACAGCAGAAACAAAGCTAATTTTCTAGGAACTTAAGTTTAATATTAACTAGAATAGGAAAGAGCAGGGACTTATCATACTTATTTATGGCAACTTGTTATCACAAATGCTATCAATGTCATTATGCTAATCTAGATCATGTTTTATATAGCATTCAAGGCTAATATTGAAATAGCACACTTCTATAAATTCAGAAAAAATCATCAAATGATGAATTAGCAGTGATCTTAAATAAGTCGCCACCAATATATAGATGACCAAATTTACATCAATTTAACAAAAACTAAACAGCAAAGCAAATAAAATGGGTGGGTAATGCTACTTTTTATTTAAGTGCAAGAGTTATCTAATTTCCTGTTACTAGTTAAATCGATTGTGCTTTCTTATAGCATTATTTTACGGCATTTATCAATCTGGCTTGATTATGGGATTGACTTATTTTATGTCATTGATCAAATCACAAAAAAGTAAAATTAAACGTGATAAATGAATGGCTTTGGATAGATGATTTAACCTAATAATGACAGAGTATTAATAATAATTTTGCAAAAAAAGCTTGTCTGACAAATTTTTGGCTATATTATCATAAGAAGGTAATTTTGCCAGATACTAAGAGACATTTTATGATAATCAATGCCATAAAATATATACTTAAATTTTTTTTTCATGTTCGTGTCAAAGGTAATCTTAATCATTTAAATCATGATAAATTGATCATTACCTCCAACCATGTTTCCTTTCTAGATGGTATTTTGTTAGGTATTTTTCTACCAGTAAAACCAGTCTTTGCTATTTATTCTGGATATATGGATCATTGGTTAATTAAATTAACACGACGGTATTTTGATTTTTTAGCGGTCGATCCCGCCGATCCTATGGCCGTAAAAAATTTAGCACGTCAAGTTAATCAAGGGAGACCATTAGTTATTTTTCCAGAAGGACGTATTACCGTCACGGGTTCTCTAATGAAAATTTACGACAGTATCGCTTTTGTTGCAGCTATCACCGAAGCGACTATTGTTCCTGTATGGATTGAAGGCGCAGAATTTACATTTACAAGTCGTTTAAAAGGAATATTTCGCCGAAAACTATTTCCTAAAATTACTATTCATGTTTTAACACCGACTAGTATTGCTATGCCAAATGTCACTGACTCAAGCGAAAGACGTTATATCGTTGGAGAAAAATTACATCAAATTATGATGGAATCCCGCATGGCAAGCCGACCTAAATTAACCTTGTTTGATGCCTTGCTCGAAGCAGAAGTTCGTTACGGTGCTAAAACGCCAATTATAAAAGATCCAACAGTTAAAGAACTAACTTATCGTCAACTATTACAACAAATCTTAGGTATAAGTTGTATTGTCGAACAGCTATCATCACCCAAAGAACGAGTAGGCGTTCTACTACCTAACGCTGTTATTACGGTTTCAACCCTTTACGCGTTATCGTTAAAAAACCGTATTCCAGCATTATTAAACTATACGGTAGGATCGCAGGCGCTGAATTGTGCTGTTACAGCGGCGGAAATTACAACAATTATTACTTCAAGAAAATTCCTACAAAAAGGAAAATTGACCCATTTTGTTGAAGAAGTAAAGGGGGTAAAATGGATTTATCTTGAAGACTTAAAAGAGTCATTAACGGTTAAAAACAAGCTATGGATAGGATTTTATCAATTTTTCCCACGCTTTCTTAAACGCACCGCTAAGCCAGACCAAGAGGCGATGGTCTTATTCACCTCAGGCTCTGAAGGTAGCCCTAAAGGGGTGGTTCACACTCACACCAGTTTACTCGCCAATGTTGAACAAATACGAAGTATTGTTGACCCAATGCCAACCGATCGCTTTATGTCAACTTTACCTATTTTTCACGCTTTTGGTTTAACCGTATGTTTACTCTTACCTTTATACTCAGGATGTCGCGTTTTTCTCTATCCTAATCCGCTACATTACAAAATGGTACCAGAAATTGTTTATGATCAAAGTTGTACTGTTTTATTTGGTACGCCTACATTTTTAAATAATTATGCCCGCAACGCACATCCGTATGACTTCTCGCGTTTACGCTATGTTGTCGCTGGCGCAGAAAAATTAAGCGAAAGTACGCGTGAACTTTGGTACAAAAAATTTGGTTTACGTATATTAGAAGGATATGGTGTCACTGAGTGTTCCCCTGTTATTTCTTTAAATGTCCCATTAGCCTTTAAAGATAGGACGGTTGGACGACCTTTACCAGGAATCGTCACACGTCTTATACCAATTCCTGGAATTGATCAAGGTGGACGCTTGCAAATACAGGGGCCTAATCTTATGAAAGGCTACTTATTAGCTGATAATCCAGGTAAATTGGTTGCGCCAAGTGTTATCGATGAAAAAGGACGTGAGCACAAGAATTGGTATGATACGGGTGATATTGTTGATATTGATCAGGATGGATTTATTATCATCAAAGGTCGCCAAAAACGATTTGCTAAAATTGGTGGGGAAATGGTATCGCTAGAAAGCGTCGAAGCGATTGCTCATAAAGTAGATGCCGAAGCAATACATGGGGCTAGCATTAAGAGTGACAGTACCAAAGGTGAAGCCATTGTCCTCTTCTCTTCGTCAAAAAATATTTCTCGAGAAGGGTTAAATCAAGCCGCCCGTGAAATGGGTATCTCAACGCTAGCGGTGCCGCGTGATATTCGTATTATTGATCAACTCCCTTTACTGGGAACCGGTAAAGTGGATTTTGTAACACTACAAAAAATGGCCCAAGAGGGATAAGGATTAAATGATAATACCTATCTATTACTTATTAATAGATAGGTGTCATACTTAGAGAATTGATTTTACCTAAATATAACCATAATTAGCCTCCATGCTTATCAGCACAATAAACCGCATTATTTTTCTATTAAAAAATCACACAATATGGATAGCTCACTAATTACTATTACCATCTATGCCTTATTATAAATAATAAAAATTAAAAAGCATGGATTCACCTAATAAAAAAATTTGCAATAAATAGAAAAAATACGTATTTTATTAACATAAATTTACTTATCATTTTCAATTATTGAAAAATAATAACAAAATATTTAGAGAGTCGGGAATAAAGCATGGATAAACTGGTACAGTTAATTAGTGGAATGAGTCATGCTGCATTTAATCACTATACGCTTTCCATTGACGGTATTAAACACCTTTCAGAACTATCAGTGTTAAGCCTTAAAGCACAAGAAACCCTAAATAAACCTTGGCGTTATGAAATCATTTTTACTTCTAATAATAAACAGTTAACCGCGGATGCCATTCTCACTCAAAAAGCCAGCCTTACTTTTCAACCAAAACCCCATCATCTCTTATCTATGCAACTTAGCACTTTAACGCTGCCCACCTTACCCCGTACTTTGCATGGGGTGATAACTGAATTTAGCCAGCTATCGGTCAATAAACAGCAAGCGCAATATAAAGTGGTCTTAGCGCCGCGCCTAGCGT
>NZ_AWGA01000076.1 GCF_000471645.3 Candidatus Schmidhempelia bombi str. Bimp
TGCCGCGGTACAATCTCAAGCGCATTTAGCGGACACTGATAGCCAAAATCAACTTAACGCCAACCTAACCGAACTAGCAGCAAGCGGCATACTTGCCTATGCCCAAGAAGGGATTGCCTTAACTAGCCCAGAAAACATCCAACTATCAACCAGCAACAGCATTACCCTCACCGCCGAAAACCAAACCGATATCAGCGCCCTTAAAACTATCAGCGTCTCTTCTGGTGAAGCGATTGGATTATTCGCTCACAAGCAGGAGATGAAACTGTTTGCCAATCAAGGTGATATTGAACTACAGGCCCAAAATGCTAACCTAGCAATGGCCGCTAAGCAAGATATCAAGGTAGATAGCGTCGATGGCAATATCACCCTCACCGCAGATAAAGAAATCACCCTAATATGTGGTGGCTCCTATATCAAAATTAGCAGCGAAGGCATAGAGCTGGGCACCGCAGGCAATCTAAGATTTAAAAGTGCGGTATTGCAAAAAATGGGACCGGTAAGTCTCAACCATCCTTCACATCAACTCCCCTTACCGGCTACTGAAAACGCCATCAAATTTCATTTTATAGATGAATATGGTACAGACTATATCAATCAACCTTATATAGCGATATTACCTGATGGCACTGAAATTCATGGCATTACTGACAAGGAAGGAAAAACCCAACAATTTTATACCGAAACCCCAGATTTAATTAATGTGCACCTGATTAAATTAGTTTGAGAAAATCATGATGAATAATAAGACACAACCATTTACTACAGCTATGACCCAAAAAATTGGCGCTGATAGACAAATTGCGATCCATACTCAAGTGATTAAACGCCCAGTTGACGTTTTTTTGACGATCGGGGTGTTTTTTGATGGTACCGCTAATAACGCCATAAATACCAGTATTCGTCAAGAATACCAACAAGCACTGGCCCGTGGTGAAGAACCCGATCTAGATTTTCCTCTATTTAATAGCAGTTATAATAATGAACATACAAATGTTTATAAGTTATATCAGATGTACTATTCAGATGATGATAAAACGGTAGATTCATTGCCAAAAGATAAAAATAAAATAGTACATTATCAATTAAAAGTTTATATTGAGGGAGTAGGTACCGATATTGCTAAAAGTGATAATAATCTTGGTTTAGCAACGGGGCTTAGCTCAACTGGGATTAAAGGTAAAATTAATCGAGCAATCATAAAAATAGAATCAGAACTGAACAGATTTTTGGATAAAAATTCCAAAATTTGTATTCAACAGATCCGCTATGATGTATTTGGGTTTAGTCGTGGTGCCGCTACTGCCCGTTATTTTGCAAATATTGTTGCCGATAAAGTAAGAGATAACAGTAAGCAAGGTATAAATAATCCTTTAACTAAAATGTTAACCATAGCGTTAAAAAATAAAATAAGTCCAACATGGCAAGGACCAGTTAATGGTCAAGTCCATTTTCTTGGTATATTTGATACCGTTGCGGGGATTTGTCGACTTGCAAACTTTTTTGATGCTGGTGATGCCAATACCTTCGATATTGATATTAAGATTCGTCGCGAGTCAGCCAAATGTGGATTACATATTGTAGCTGCCAATGAATATCGGCATAACTTTGCCCTTAATGATGTCCCAGACTTTTTTAATAAAGTGAGCCTTCCAGGTGCCCATTCTGATATTGGTGGTGGTTATCCAAACAATGATGTAGATGAAAATATCTATATTACTAAGATCTATCAAGAGACTGATATCTATTTAGGAAAAAAGTCCAATATTCAGAAAAAGCTGCAACAGGCCTTAACGCGATTCCGTTGCCATCCCGATTTGCAATATTTATTTTATGGTTTAAGCGAAGACAATTTCTATCAATGGCAAACCCGTGTTAGATACGATAATAGCAATTATACTAATACTTATGGGGTTATTCGTAATAAACGTGTGGTGAAGTTTGGCCTGGATCGTATTGCATTAAGAGTTATGTACAATGAAGCGATAAAACAAGGTTGTGTTTTTGATACCTTTGATAATGATTTTGATGTACCTAATGAAATACAAATAGTTGCAAATAAAATTATTATGGCTGCCAAAAATTATCAAGATTATTTATTAAACGACAGTGAGAAAAGGCTTATTTTAAATCAGTATACGCATAGCTCGGTGGAATATGTACGATATTTTATGACCAAAGAGACAGAGATCGATATTATGGAAAAATCTACGGGGCAATTAGCTAAAGTAAAATGGCATAAATTAGTTGAAAAACCAGAAGCGCTCACCAGTTTATTACAAGTTCATCTCCCCCATTTTAATCAAGAGGGTAATTGGCAACGGGTGATTCATCCTAATCAATAAGGAATAAAATATGTTCAAACAATTAATAGTGTTACTTGTTATTGTCTTTATAACCACTGCCTGTAAAACGCCGTTAACCTCGAAAAAGGTTGATCCAAATTTACCTAAAAAACCGTATCAAGAATGGTATGTTGAAGCGCGGTATCCGCATTATTTTAAAGCAAAAACGTTTCAGTCACTGGTGAAAACTCAATCAGGGGAATGGAAGATAATCGATATACTAATACATGATAATCACAATGAGGGGCATCCAGGTAAGTGGCGTTTACCATCATCCTTTACTAATACTAAGATGCCTTATGATTTACCTGAGGTATTTTATATTTGTTGGGCTTCTTTTGTTGATCAGACTTTTTATAAAACAAAGATTACTGTACCGTTATGGGCTCGTCAGGAGATGGTAACACCCCATCAATATTTTTCACATGCTTACTATAAAGATCGTATTGGTTATAACAACACTATCATCTTTGGCTTTGCACCAGGAGGAAATGTCACAGGCTGGTTATCGGGTATTCCACAGCGAGATGCAATAGAGTTTGGCAAAGGCATTACCCAACGAATTCCGCAGGGGTCGGATGTGTGCCCAAACCCTTATCCCAATGGTAAGATCACCGAAATCACCGATGAAGCCAAAGCATGGTTAAAAAAACATGGGATGCCGCCCGAATGGCAAGAAAAAAATAATAATGTGACAATGGGACCGTATACTAAAGTTAAAAATATGCCATCATTTAGCCGTGCACTATAAAAAATAGATATGATGGTAAATTGACGTTGATTAATCAAGTATGAGATATGTTAAAACCGTTATTTATAATAACAAGTCTCAATCACGGTTTAAATATAGTAAGTTATCAATGAATTTACCATATACCATAAGATAAGGTATGGTTAGTGACATGCAAGCATAGCCCATTTAACCACTAGGTAGTAAAAACCCCCGCAAAGTATTGGCGGGTTAACATTTTATTGATGTGTGTCTATAATGCTAAAAGCCAGAAAAGATATCACATGATAGGATGTAATGGTTGTTATTGATAGGTTATTTCATAAGATATGAAAATCAGCATGTTATGATTCTGTTATTGAATTCTGACATACCACTGCGTTAAGATGGATAACTTTACGTTAATAATATAATAACTATGTATGAAATAACGTTGGTGCTGCAACTTCTGCAGCAGATGTGTGTCTATTTGGTTATCGCTTATCTATTAAGTAAAACCCCCATTTTTATCCCCTTAATGCAAGTAAGTCTATATGCGCCGCATAAATTACTTTGTTATCTTATTTTTTCGATCTTTTGTATTATGGGGACGTATTTAGGGCTACATATTCAAGATTCTATTGCTAATACTCGGGCTATCGGTGCCGTCTTAGGTGGAGTTTTTGGGGGACCTTTAGTCGGATTAGCCGTAGGTTTAACGGGAGGAGTACACCGTTATTGGCTAGGTGGTATTACCGCAGAAAGTTGTATGTTATCGACTATTATCACGGGTCTAATTGCTGGTGTGATCCATGTTATCCTGTTGCGTAAAGGGCGTATTGATAAGTTATATAATCCGTTGACTGTTGGCTTACTCACTCTTGCTATGGAAGGCGTAGAGATGGTAATGATTATATTAGTGACTAAACCTAGCGCTGAAGCATGGCATATTGTGCAATATATCGTTGCGCCTATGACCATTACGAATAGTATTGGCGCAGCTATGTTTATGCAGATCCTTCTTGATCGGCGCGCCATGTTTGAGAAATATACCACCGCATTTTCTGCCAAAGCCTTAAAAATTGCTGCTAGTACCGAAGGCATTTTGTTAAACGGTTTTAATCAGCAAACCAGTATGAAAGTGGCACAGATTATATTTGATGAACTAAAAGTTGGTGCAGTAGCGATTACTGATCGTGAAAAATTATTAGCCTTTATTGGATTGGGGAATGAGCACCATGTTGTTGGTACACCTATCTCTTCTCAACATACAATTCAAGTTATTATCACGAATAAAGTGGAATATGTTGATGGTATTCACACCCCTTACTGCTGCTCAATTGAGAAAAACTGTTGTCTAGGATCGACGTTAGTGATTCCATTACGTGATGAAAATCAGCAAGTGATAGGGACAATTAAGTTATATGAGGCAAAAAATACCTTATTTAGTTCAATCAATCGCACATTAGGTGAGGGCATTGCCAGTCTTCTTTCGGCACAAATTTTGGCGGGACAAAATGAACGGTATAAGCAGTTACTGTTTCAGAGTGAAATTAAGCTGCTGCACGCGCAAGTTAACCCACATTTTCTGTTTAATGCATTAAATACGTTAATGGCGGTGATTCGCCGTGATAGTCAGCAAGCCAGCCATTTAGTTCAGCATTTGTCGACTTTCTTTCGCAAGAATTTAAAACGTCCAGAAGAGATTGTGTCACTGAAAGATGAGATTGAACATGTCACCGCCTATTTAGAGATAGAAAAGGTTCGTTTTTCAGATCGATTACGGGTTGTTATTGATGTACCCGAAGTGTTATTACATTGTTCTCTACCCGCATTTTCGTTGCAGCCCATTGTCGAGAACGCGATTAAACATGGTGTAACACAATTATTAGAAAAAGGGGAGGTGACCATGACGGCTTATCAGCAAGATCATCAACTTATCGTAGAAGTTAAAGATAATGCGGGGCGTTACTATAATCAACAACAATTATCTAATAAGCCCCAAGGGCTAGGGATGAATTTAGTTGATAAACGTATTAAGATACGTTATGGTCAACAGTATGGTATCCACGTTTTTTGCCAAGAAAATGAATATACCACGGTTCGAATTGTTCTCCCTTTTAATCGAGGATAGATGATGTTAAAAATAATGATTGTGGATGATGAGCCTTTGGCAATTGAAAATTTACGTTGTCTATTAGCTCACTATCAACATATTAATATTATCGCCGAGTGTCCAAATGCGATCGAGGCGATACGTCTGATTCATCATTTACGCCCTGATGTCGTCTTTCTTGATATACAAATGCCACGCATTAATGGGTTTGAAATGCTATCTATGATTGATCCGGATAGTCTGCCAACCATCATTTTTTTAACTGCTTATGATCACTATGCAATTAAGGCTTTTGAAGAGCAGGCATTTGACTATTTGTTAAAACCGATCGACCCACAACGTTTAGACAAAACGCTACAGCGCTTACAGCGCGATCTGACTCACCAGGAGATACCGTCACTACCGATGCTTTACGAGCATCCACTGCAATATATACCTTGTCTTGGTCACAGTAGAATTTATCTTTTAAATGTCGATCATGTGCTTTATGTTAGCTCAAGTGTACAGGGTAATCGGGTGATGAGTCAGGAAGAGGGCGAATATAGTACCGAATTAACACTACGTACACTGGAAGAACGGACATCATTAATCCGTTGTCATCGCCAGTATTTAATTAATATTACTAAATTAAAAGAAATTCGTTTCAATATGAATCATCAAGCCGATGTGATTGTAACTAATGGCGATGCGGTGCCGATCAGTCGTCGCTATTTTAAAGTCTTAAAAGAACGACTAAGTTTGTAACTGGCTCGTCTCATTGTTTATCATTTATCCGATCCGATCACTAATTAAGAAGTTCTCTGTAAGCAAGATAACATTATCGATGATAAAAATAGTCATTATTTAAAAAAAATCAATGTGTTATGTACGGTTTTAGTGAGAGGTAAATATTGCCTTTATGTACTAGGGTTGCGTATAAATAGCATTTTAAAAAAGATGTTAAGGGCATTTTATCTCTATATACTCACTTAGGTTAGGGGTTAACTGTATTTATATAATAAAATAATAGGCTATCGCGGTCGTTCTTTGACTTTTCCCCCACTAATTGACTGAATTTAAGATTTACTCATTTTTTAACCCACGCCATAGAAATCCAGCGAGCGACCTTAGATTAGCTCCGTGAGGACAATATTAATTTTATATGGTCAAACCGTTAAGCGGTGACTGTTAACCACTTAATTTGCTATATCGCCAGTTAGCTAAAATCAGATAGGTTAATCCCTCATTTCTGTTTTATGATTGGGCGCGGTCTGATAACTAAATTAACAGACCGCTATTATTCTTAATCAACATCAATATTGGCGTCATTAGCCAATAAGCAATAATTTTACTTTTTATAGGTAAAGAAAATAACATGAATACTAAATCCTTTTTTAAACATATTCCATGGATAATTTTATCCTTTATAGGGGCATGCTGTTTAGCGGTCATTGCATTGCGTCGCGGTGAACATATTAGTGCATTATGGATTATTGTTGCTTCGATATCGGTTTATTTAGTGGCTTATCGTTACTATAGCCTCTATATTGCGACCAAAGTTATGCAATTAGATCCAACGCGATCGACACCAGCAGTATTAAATAATGACGGATTAAATTTTGTGCCAACCAATAAAAACGTCTTATTTGGTCATCACTTTGCAGCAATTGCTGGCGCCGGTCCATTGGTCGGTCCAGTATTAGCCGCGCAAATTGGTTATTTACCAGGGACTTTATGGTTGTTAGCTGGCGTGGTGTTAGCTGGCGCGGTACAAGATTTTATGGTACTGTTTTTGTCTACGCGTCGTAATGGTTCTTCATTAGGTGAAATGATTAAGCAAGAAATGGGGCGCGTACCAGGTACGATCGCATTGTTTGGTTGTTTCCTAATTATGCTTATTATTTTAGCGGTATTGGCATTAATTGTCGTAAAAGCATTAGCTGAAAGTCCATGGGGCGTATTTACGGTTTGTTCAACGGTACCTATCGCGCTATTTATGGGGATCTATATGCGCTACCTTCGTCCTGGACGTGTGGCAGAAGTCTCTATTATAGGTATTGTATTATTAATTTTATCCATCTGGTTTGGTGGTGTCATTGCACATGATCCTTATTGGGGGCCAGCATTAACCTTTAAAGATACAACAATTACTTTTGCGTTAATTGGTTATTCGTTAGTCTCTGCGATGTTACCTGTCTGGTTAATTTTAGCACCACGCGATTATTTAGCTACCTTCTTAAAAATTGGTGTAATTGTTGGATTGGCGATTGGAATTGTGATCTTAAATCCAGAATTGAAAATGCCAGCCTTAACGCAATTTGTTGATGGTACAGGACCAGTTTGGAAAGGAACGTTATTCCCATTCCTATTTATTACCATTGCCTGTGGTGCCGTGTCTGGGTTCCATGCCTTAATCTCATCAGGCACTACGCCAAAATTGATGGCTATTGAGACGGATGCCCGTTTTATCGGCTATGGTGCGATGTTAATGGAGTCGTTTGTTGCCATTATGGCTTTGGTTGCAGCGTCTATTATTGAACCTGGGTTATACTTTGTAATGAATACACCGCCTTCCGCTTTAGGGGTAACGATGCCTGATCTACATAGGCTTAGCGATCCGACTATGGCACCAGCAATTATGCAACAGCTGAAAGATGTAACGACACATGCTGCGGCGACCGTCAGTAGTTGGGGCTTTGTTATCTCTCCTGAGGACATATTACGTACGGCAAAAGATATTGGTGAAACCTCTGTGCTTAATCGTGCGGGTGGTGCGCCAACTTTAGCGGTTGGTATTGCTCATGTATTCCACAAAATTATCCCAGGTTCTGATATGGGCTTTTGGTATCATTTTGGTATCTTATTTGAAGCCTTATTTATTTTAACTGCGCTTGATGCTGGAACCCGATCAGGTCGTTTCATGTTACAAGATCTATTAGGTAATTTTGTGCCATTCTTAAAGCGAACCGATTCGTTGGTTGCGGGTGCTATTGGTACCGTAGGATGTGTTGGACTATGGGGCTATTTATTATATCAAGGTGTTGTCGATCCATTAGGTGGGGTGAAAAGTTTATGGCCGTTATTTGGCATCTCAAATCAGATGTTAGCGGCGGTTGCTTTAGTCTTAGGGACAGTCGTATTAATTAAGATGAAACGAGCCCGTTATATTTGGGTCACTGTGATTCCGGCAATTTGGTTACTGATTTGTACCACGGCGGCGATGATATTTAAACTGTTTAGCAGCAATCCACAGCTTGAACCTTTCTTCTATATGGCTAATGCTTATAAAGAGAAGATCGCCATGGGAGAGTCAACATTGACGGCTAAACAAATTGAGAATATGCATCATATTGTAATCAATAATTATACCAATGCGGCATTGAGTATTTTATTCTTTATCATTGTTTACAGCATTATCTTTTATGGGATCCGTGTTGGGCTTAAAGCTCACAAGACGTCAAAACGTACGGATAAAGAAACGCCTTATGTCGCGATTCCAGAAGGCGGCGTAAAAACCACCTCCGCACATTAATCATAGTTAGTTGCTAACTGAATGATGATCAAAAGAAAACAGGTCTATGCATTAGCGTAGACCTGTTTTCTTTGTTATCTATGTTATGTGATTATAAATTATCTTTAAACATATCGACCACTTGCTTACCTTTACCTTCTAAGATGGCTTTTGCTCCATAAAGCGCCATATTTTTCACATTATCGATTCCAATTTTAGGTGGAATAATCAACTCATTTGGATTGATATAGACATTCAGTAGGGCCGCGCCATTATGATTAAGACAATCTTGTACGGCTTGTTCGAGTAGGTGTGCATCTCTAACGCTTTGAGCATAAAATCCCATCCCTTGAGCAATCATCGCTATATCGCCATTTTGCAAATCAGTGTAACGATTGACTAGGCCTTCTGATTTTTGTTCTTGCTCAACAAAATTGAGCGAACCATTATTTAAGACAAAAATTTTAATCGGTAAATTTTCTTGTATGGCGGTTAGTAAATCCCCTAATAACATCGTAATACCACCATCGCCAGCAATGGCGATCACTTGATTGTTTGGAAACGCTTTTTTAAGCCCTAACGCCTGTGGCATCGCGTTAGCCATTGTTGCATGTTTAAGACTAATTAATAAACGGCGACGTCCATTCATATGGAGATGACGACATGCCCAGACCATAGCCGAACCGACATCCGCGGTAAACATGGCGCTATTGGTGGCATAATGATCAATCAGTTCGACTAAATATTGAGGATGGATGGACTGTGGACTTTCCATAATGGCTTTTTTATCTAATTTTTTTATCATTTGTTGATAGAGCTCAACATATTTATCTAAAAATTGGGTATCATTACGGGCGGTAAGTTTAGGTAATAGCGCCTGTATGGTTGCTTTTACATCGCCAACCACACCCAAATTAATTGGGTGGCGAAGCCCTAATTTAGTTGCATCATTATCGACCTGAATAATGGTCGCCTCTTGTGGATAAAATGCTGACCAAGCAAAGCCACAACCTAATAGCAACAAGGTATCGCACTCTTTAATCATATTAACGCCAGCTTTGGTACCAAACATACCATTAAGTCCAACATTATAGGGATTATCATATTCAATACGATCTTTGACTCTTGAAGTATGGGCAATCGGCGCTTTGAGTAACCCCGCTAATTGAATTAATTCATCATGCGCATATTGACAACCGATACCCGCATAAATTCCAATTTTTTCACTTTCATTGAGTATTTCTACGATTTGTTGTAATTCATCTTCATTTGGTATAAGTACTGGATTCGGTCGCCACACTTGATAATGGCTATCGTCATTCACTTCTGCCTGACTAATATCAGCGGGTAATATCACTACCGCTACCCCGCGTTTAGTTAATGCGGTTTGCGCGGCTTGCGTAAAAATACGCCGTGCATCTTTCGGATCATTGACTTGTTGGCAGTAAACAGCGATGGATTGATAGAGAGATAAAAAATCGACTTCTTGCGGAAAATCGGTACCAAGGTTACCACTAACCAGCTGACTAGCTATCAGTATCACGGGTGCATTATTGCGTTGCGCTTCATAAATACCATTAATAAAATGTAAACTGCCAGGACCGCATGAGCCCGCACAAGCAGTAAGTTTATCAGTGATAAAAGCCTCAGCACCCGCTGCTAAAGCACCCGCTTCTTCATGGCGAACATGAATCCATTCAATTTCACTGTGATATATGGCATTCGTTACCGCATTCAATGTATCACCAACAATCCCATAACAGTGGGTGACGCCAGCTTGGGTTAGCACATCGATAAGAACTTCAGCGACTTTTTTTTGAGCCATCACATTTTCCTTTTCATTTAGATGAGTAAACTAACATAACGATGTTTGATTTAATCTCATTGTATGCTTGCTATACATAACAAGCTAGAGTACAACTGGTCAAACTATTTTAATGATGTGTAAAAAACAACCAAAGATAGCTAGCAAAGAAAGGAAAAAATTTAATTTATAATAAGATAATCTGTAAAAGAATAGTTAATTGCCATAAACCTAAACGAGTAGGTTTATGGCTGATGTTGAATAACAACTTATAATTCAAATCCACTGAGATCGTCTTCACTTACTGCGGCATCAATTTGACCGACTAAATAAGAGCTGATTTCTGATTCTTGTGGGGCGACTTGAACGTTATCTGAGACCAACCAATTATTAATCCATGGAATAGGATTAGAGCGTGTCGCAAAAGGTAAGGGTAAGCCCACTGCTTGCATACGGATATTGGTAATATATTCAATATATTGACACAAGATATCTCGATTTAGACCGATCATTGATCCGCCTGAAAACAGGTAATCCGCCCAATCTTTCTCTTGATTTGCTGCTTGGACAAACAGATCATAGCACTGTTGTTGGCACTCTTTAGCGATATCAGCCATTTCTGGATCATCTTCACCACTGCGTAACGTATTAATCATAAATTGAGTACCGGTAAGGTGAAGAGCTTCATCGCGGGCAATCAGTTTAATAATTTTGGCATTTCCTTCCATTAATTCGCGTTCGGCAAAGGCAAACGAGCAGGCAAAGCTAACATAAAATCGAATAGCTTCAAGCGCATTGACGCTCATTAAACAGAGATAAAGTTTTTTCTTTAATTCACGCAAGTTAATGGTAATGGTTTTACCATTAATTTGATGGGTACCCGTACCTAATAAATGGTAGTAATTAGTGGTAGTAATTAAATCATCATAATAACGAGCGATATCCGTTGCACGTTTTTGGATCTCCTGATTATTAACAATATCATCAAAAATCAAAGAAGGATCATTGACAATATTGCGAATAATATGCGTATAGGAGCGCGAATGAATAGTCTCAGAAAATGACCAAGTTTCTACCCATGTTTCTAATTCAGGGATAGAAATTAGAGGTAATAATGCCACATTTGGACTACGTCCTTGAATGGAGTCTAATAAGGTTTGATATTTTAAATTACTGATAAAGATATGTTTTTCATGTTCAGGTAGCTGCTGATAATCAATACGATCTTTAGTAATATCCACCTCTTCTGGACGCCAAAAAAAGGAGAGTTGTTTTTCAATCAATTTTTCAAACATCTCATATTTTTGCTGATCATAGCGTGCTACGTTCACAGGTTGACCTAAGAACATTGGCTCCTTAAGTTGATCATTGTAGTGTTGTGAAAAAATCGTATAAGAATGATTCATGGATTGACTCCTTCTAGACCAGCGAGGATCGCCGGTCATTTTATTCGGATAAGATAAAGGCAAATAACGTTAGTTATCTGCCATTCACTTAAATTTTACAAGCGCCGCCTTCACAACCATCATCAGATGGGGTAGCGATATCAGTTTGGTTATCTTCAGCACCATCGCGGGTATTATGATAATAAAGGGTTTTTAAACCGTACTTATAGGCGGTGAGCAAATCAGCTAATAGTTGCTTCATTGGGACTTTATCATTCGCAAATTTAGTCGGATCGTAGTTGGTATTGGCGGAAATCGATTGATCAATAAATTTCTGCATAATACCGACTAATTGTAAGTAACCCTGATTATTTGGCATTTGCCATAACAGCTCATAATGCCCTTTTAACTGCTCATAATCTGGTACCACCTGACGTAAGATCCCATCTTTTGAGGCTTTAACACTAATATAACCTCGAGGCGGTTCGATACCGTTAGTGGCATTAGAGATCTGTGAGGAAGTTTCCGATGGCATTAACGCGGATAGGGTAGAGTTACGTAAGCCATATTGTAAAATCGATTGACGTAATGTTTCCCAATCATAGTGTAGGGGCTCTTTCGTTAAGCTATCAATCTCTTTTTTATAGTTATCAATAGGTAAAATACCTTGAGCGTAGCGAGTTTGTTTGAATAACGGACATGCCCCTTGCTCTTTAGCCAATTCATTAGACGCTTTTAATAAGTAGTATTGAATGGCTTCGAAAGTGCGGTGAGTTAAATTATTCGCACTACCATCAGAATAACGTACCCCATTTTTAGCTAAATAATAAGCATAATTGATCACCCCAATGCCTAATGTTCGGCGATTAAGCGAAGAGTTACGTGCGGCAGGTACCGGATAATCTTGATAATCCAATAGCGCATCTAATGCGCGAACAGCTAATTGGGCTAATTCGTCTAACTCATCCAAACTGTCGATAGCACCTAAATTAAAGGCGGATAAGGTGCAAAGTGCAATCTCTCCGTTTTCATCATTGATGTTATAAAGTGGTTTAGTCGGCAGTGCAATTTCCATACAAAGATTGGATTGTTTCACAGGCGCGACAAGCGGATCAAACGGGCTATGGGTATTACAATGATCAATATTTTGAATATAAATACGTCCCGTTGAGGCGCGTTCTTGCATTAATAAAGAAAACAGCTCAATCGCTTTGACTTCGCGTTTGCGTGTGTTGCTATCGTGTTCATAGTGAAGATAAAGACGTTCAAATTCGTCTTGATCGGCAAAGAAAGCCGCATACAGATCAGGGACATCAGAAGGGCTAAACAGCGAGATATTTTCGTTTTTAATTAAACGCTGGTACATTAATTTATTAATTTGTACCCCATAATCTAAATGGCGCACGCGATTTTCTTCAATACCACGGTTATTGCGTAGCACCAATAAGTTTTCTACTTCTAAATGCCATAACGGATAAAATACCGTTGCCGCCCCCCCGCGTACCCCGCCTTGAGAACAGGATTTCACAGCTGTTTGGAAGTACTTATAAAATGGAATACAACCAGTATGGAACGCTTCGCCACCGCGGATCGGACTTCCTAAGGCACGGATCTTACCGGCATTAATGCCAATTCCAGCGCGTTGTGATACGTATTTAACAATAGCGCTCGCGGTGGCATTAATTGAGTCAAGACTATCATCGCACTCAATCAATACACACGAACTAAACTGGCGAGTTGGAGTGCGCACCCCCGCCATAATTGGCGTAGGTAGGGAAATTTTAAAGGTGGAAATCGCATCATAAAAACGTTTAATGTAATTGAGACGCGTCGCTTTTGGATAGTTAGCAAATAGGCATGCGGCAACTAAGATATAAAGAAATTGCGCGCTCTCATAAATATCGCCTGTGACCCGATTCTGAACGAGGTATTTACCCTCCAACTGTTTTACTGCCGCATAGGAGAAGTTCATGTCTCGCCAATGGTCAATAAAGCTATCTAACTCGGCAAACTCATCTGGCGTGTAATCCGTAAGTAAATGTTTATCATAACGGCCTTCTGCCACTAATTTGGTAACATGATCATAGAGTTTGGGTGGGGTAAACTGATTATAAGCTTTTTTACGTAAATGAAAAATCGCTAATCTAGCGGCTAAATATTGATAATCTGGGGTTTCTTGTGAAATCAGATCCGCAGCAGCACGGATAATTGTCTCATGGATGTCAGATGTTTTAATTCCATTATAAAATTGAATATGGGAGCGTAATTCAACTTGAGAAACAGATACATTTTGCAGACCTTCAGCAGCCCAAGTGATGACCCGATGAATTTTATCTAAATCAATCGGCTCTTTTTTGCCATCACGTTTAGTCACAAGAATTTTGTGGTTCATTCTTAAATCCTTTACTTTATTTTTGCAGCGGTAATCCTAATAAAATCCTCTCAATAGATACAATATATAGTACCTATTAATTATATAGGCACTATATATTGTATATTGAGTGGTTCAGTTCACTACGAGTTGGAGACGGTGTCAAGTCAATTTAATCTTTTTAAACAACTATTTTTAGTAAATATCGTATCTGGTTTTTACTACGATAGTTGGTTATCGTAATCTAAATTCACGTCTATACGATAGATACTTTCGCTGATAACTATTTTTTACTATACCTAATATTGAGTTAGTCATATAAGCTATGCCCCATCATCAGAGGATAAGCCAGTCTATATCTGACTTAGGTTTAGCATTGTTGAGCGGATCTATCCTAATCTGAGTCAATTTATAGCTATATATCCGCCGAGTGATAAATAGCAATCCGACACCATAAAATTAACTAAATAAGGCTAAAATTATGGTATCCATCTACGTTTATACCTGCCGATAACCATCTAAAAATTGACCAAAGCGATGAATCGCCGTTTCTAATTCACCGGCATAAGGTAAAGCCACGATTCGAACATGATCGGGTTGATGCCAATTAAAACCACTACCTTGAACTAGCAACACTTTTTCTTGTAGTAAAAAATCTAATACTAACTGTTGATCGTTATGAAGGTTAAATTTTTTAACATCCAATTTAGGGAAAAGATAAAGCGCTCCTTGTGGCTTTACACATGAAACACCTGGAATATCATTAAGTAAGCGCCAAGCTAACATACACTGCTCGTATAAACGCCCACCGGGTTTGATAAATTGATGGATACTTTGATAGCCACCTAAGGCGGTTTGAATACCATGTTGCATAGGCACATTAGCACATAGACGCATTGAGGCTAGCATATTAAGTCCCTCAATATAGCCTTTAACATGATGTTTAGGACCGCTTAATGCCATCCATCCCTGACGAAAACCCGCAATCCGATAAGTTTTAGAAAGTCCGCTAAAGGTGACAATAAACAGATCTTCAGCAAGACCTGCAATAGGGTAATGCACCGCGTCATCATATAAAATTTTGTCATAAATCTCATCAGAGAAAATAATTAAATTATGTTCGCGTGCCACTTGAGCTAATTCGAGTAATATCGATTTACTATAAACGGCTCCCGTTGGATTGTTCGGATTAATGAGTACAATGGCTTTGGTTCTCTTGGTAATTTTTTGACGGATATCATTAATATCAGGAAACCAATTTGCTTGCTCATCACATACATAATGGACCGCTTTTCCACCTGATAGGGTGACGGCGGCGGTCCATAATGGATAATCAGGCATCGGAATTAACACTTCATCACCCGAATTTAACAATGCTTGCATAGACTGCACTATCAGTTCCGAAACACCATTACCAACATAGATATCTTCGACAGTGACACTCATAATACCGAGCGATTGATAATATTGCATAATCGCCTTACGTGCAGAGTATAAGCCTTTAGAATCACAGTAACCTTGTGACGTTGGTAAATTACGGATAATATCAACTAAAATTTCGTCTGGGGCTTCAAAACCGAAAGGAGCGGGATTACCAATATTGAGTTTAAGAATCTTATGTCCTTCTTCTTCTAAACGTTTGGCATGATCGAGAATCGGTCCTCGAATATCATAGCAAACATGTTCCAGTTTATTAGATTTTTCAATGTTAATCATGTCATTATTGCCTTTCTTACTCTATGCAAGCGAATTAATCTTATTATAAAAAATGACCACTATTATGGCTATTTTTACCGTTATTATTGGTTGCTAAAATCGTTTTTATAAATTGATTTAGAACTGGATAGGAAAATCATTTATCCATTTTGAGAAAAACACAAACTGCTATTATAGCGACAATGCCTTAAAAATTAGCTGAATTTCAACAAATATTTTAGTTGTTATTATAAAACTAATACAGATAAAGATGAAATAAAGATAGAGCGAACGATGATTAAGCGTTAGTTTTTAATTAACTACGTTAATTTAAAATTTAAATTGAATCGACCAGACCAATGGATGAAAAGCAATATTTTTTGCCACTATTGATACTTTCTTGTTTTTGTTTATTATAACAATGACCTTATTAAACTAGTACTCATTAGTGTAGCCATACCAGATTCCAAAATCTAACCCAGCATATAGAAATAACCACTCACAGCAAATAAAATGGTTGATAATAATTTGTTCTAATTCACTCTTGCATTTCCTACATATAACGACCGCTATAACAAAAAAATTGATTAAAAACTAATTACGACTAAATCAATCATAAAATCTACAAAACAGTCTTATAGCCCTAACTTAACTTTTACCTGATATTGGTTAATAGATTAAAAATAAAAAAATCTTGCAATGTATAAAAAAAGTGTATTTTACTTGGCTCAAATGGATAACTTTACTCGATTATCCTTAGCAATGACTAATATAGATTTAAATAAGCATAATAATTAACTAGTTAAACAATACCCATTAAGCGGCTCTACTTGTTATTTAGCAATAAATTATTGAATCAGAAAAAGGTTTATTCACCATAAGCATTATGTTTATTCATATCAATCACATGACTATTCGTACAAAATAAGATTTAACGTTAATAATAAAAATAACTGACAGCAACTTGATGTCAAAAAAGAATAGATAGGATTAAAAATGGGGGAAAATTTACCTAACTTTATCCACCACGTTGACGAACAGCTAATAAATGAATTCACTGGGCAGGTCAGCCATAATCGTTATACGTTAACTATTAATAAACTTAGTTCGCCTATCTCTATTTTAAACGTTAATGGGGAAGAGCAATTAAACCAACTATGGCGTTATACCATTACTTTCACCAGTACGAATCCAGCCCTAGCGGCTCATACATTGCTAAATCAACCTGCCTCATTTTCATTTAATCCCGTAGCTCAACATCGATTAAGCGACGCTATCCGTTCATTAAGTGACTTTCCCATTGGTTTTGATTCCCGTAAACTATATGGCATTATCACTGAATTTAAGCAACTCTCGATAAACAAAGACGAAGCCCACTACCAAGTGGTGCTTTCCCCCAAAATAGCCCGATTAAGCCTAAATCGAAGCTGTGCCATATTCCAAAACCAAAGCGTCGTCAATGTGATTGAGCAGGTGCTGAGAAGCCACGGGCTGAGCGGCATTGATTACCGCCTAGCGCTAAAAGCGCACTATCCCGTCCGAGAATTGATAACCCAATGGCAAGAGTCTGACCTTGAATTTATACAAAGATTAATGGCCGATGTGGGTATCTGGTTTCGCTTTGAAAGTGATGCCGAACATGATTGTGAGGTAATGGTTATTAGCGATGACGAACAAGGGTATGGACAGCTTGCTAAGGTGGCGTACCATTATCATAGTTTAAGTAAAATTCACCCAAATTTAGAACAAAATGAATATTTTACAACCTTAAAAACTTCCGCTAGTTTTGCTTTTAGCAGCTGCTAGTATCGAATTAATGGCAATGGTTACTGCCGTATTTAAAGGTATGAAAAATGTCTTTTATAGTGTGGGGAAGACCTTATCGGGAATATTAGGGGGAATAGCGTCTTGCTTATTAATTCCAAATGAATATGATAGATTTATTGAAAAAAGTAGTGATCAAAATCATAGCACTATTCTAAAATCTTTATTAGGTGTTAAGATTGTTGCGTTATTTTTGACTGGAACTATTACTCCACTTATCGGATTATCTTACCATGTTGTATGGTGCCGACAATTTTTAACCACTCGCGCTACATTCTGGATGATTAGAATGTTAGGTAAAAAGGTAGGCGTGCAAAAAATGGCCTCAATGGCTGCTTTACGGTTAGCTTTATGGCGAATTGTTGGGTTATTAGGGGTTATTATTATGGGATTAGATATTGCTGTTACACTGCTATCAGACGATAATTTGGAAACTTGGCTTAAACGTTGTGCCCTGCGTACCAATAAATATTTAATGCCTCATAATAAAATTCGTATTTATCAAACATCACAGCAACAAACTGAAGCATTTGAAAAAGAAGTATTAAATGGTATGTTTGATATTAACGCAAATCCACCAAAAGTTAATAACAAAGCCAGTCGTGATAATGATATTGATATTGATGAGGCATTAGCATTAATAGAACAAGATATGGATGAAAGAGAATTTCTAGATGACTAAATACAATATATTATTAAAAGGTTACGTAAGCCACCTATATGTGGAAGATGATCCGAAAGAATTACGCTCAGATGATATCGGACTGCTAGCAATGATTGGGTTAATGATTGTTGGCGCATTTGAACTTATGGGCGCTTTAGTTGGCTCGTTAACATCAGGCAGTGTTACCCTAGAAGGAAAAAGTTTTCAATGTTATGTAGGTCGTAAAAAGGTAAAAGGCAAATTAAAGCATATTAGCTTTAAAGACGGCGACTATGTAGAAATGGTGGTAAAGCAATTGGACGTTGATCACTATCAATCTTACGCTGTTCGCATGCCTCAATACCATGCTTTGTATTTTCCTTGTTCTGTTGGTGTAACAACCTTAACAATGTTAAAATATATCTCAATTGTTCTTGGCGTCATTAGCTTATTCGCTTATGCTGTTTTGATAATCATGATGTATATTCAGATAAAAATGGATATATCAGACTTCATTATTTTTACAATGTCTAATATTTTCATGTATTTTTTCATGATGATTTTATTATTTTTATCATTCGGCGGTCTCCATTCTTTTATTAGTAATCGCATCTATGCAACGTTAGGCTACCCAAAACCATGGTTACATAATAGTGCAAAAGAGCACGATCGTTTTAAAAAACTTAATCGCTCGGAAGATCCTGAGTTATATAGCGATCCACAAACACCAGAATTTCAACGGATAAAAAAACTCGATCCCTATGCCAACTATTACTGCCGTACTCCTATTTTACCTAACTGGGTAAACGTTCTTGACGAACGTGGGTTTATACCAAAACTTACTGAACAAGAACATCCTAAAATTCAAGAGTAATTTTATGGCTAAATACAATATATTAAAGGGCACCATAAGCCAGCTATTTTAATAGAGCTAAATTTAAAAAATCCATTTGAACAAGACATATTACGTTACACGATAGATAAATCATTATTAGAATTATCCCCTAATGTCTTGAGCAAAAATAGCAAACGTCATTATAGCGGTTGGATTTTCACTCAAGATAAAATTGCCAAAGTAGCGCAACATTTTGCGCTACTTTCATTACAAAAAGTGATTGATGGTACATTATTATTAAGATTTTACGATCCGGCTGTATTGCCACAATTATTAACCATATTAAATCCAACTCAGCAAAAAAAAGTATTAGGAAACGTCCAATTATGGACATTATTAGACGGTAACGGCGATCTCTATTGCTACGACAATGCCCAAAATAACGATGAAGGTTCTAAATACTTATTCCAATTAGGGATTGACCAACAATTAGAAAACCAACTTTATTGTATTGGAATTACGAATCAAACACTCAAATCTTATCGTAAAAATAATCCTAACCAAAAATTTAATGAATGTGAGACATTGCACCACATTATGCCCGGTTTATTACGCTTAATATCGCAAGGTTTTAAAGATAATACCTTATTAGTGCAATGGGCAAACATCGTCATCAACAACGACAAAGATTTTGACTTATACCCTCAAATCCAGAAAAAATTAAAAACTTTTAAAACTCGATATGACTTTGCCCCCTTATTGGACATCTTAAAACGCGCTGATTGGCAATTAATGCTAAACACGCAATCGTTCTGATAATTAAGTCAAATATGGAAAGGAAAAAAGAATGACAGAAAAACAATGCGGATGCCAAACCCAAGGATTAGCCATTTTACCGGTAAGATACACCGTTATACCCACTTACCTTAAACGGACTTCGCTAGCATGGGCATCATCATCAAATGTCACCGCAGTGCCACTTGACGCCAATTACCAATATCACGTTAGGGCTATGCGTAATGGCTTTTTATACGTCTATTTACCTAACGAAATCGGTAGCGATAAATGGCAAGTTTACACCATAGATGACGACGGTAATTTATATAAACAAAATTCCCCAGATGAAGCCCAAACCCCAGAAGAGCTGAAACAAGGCGGAGGATTTCGATGTCCAAATTTAAAAAATAACGAAACACACAATAAATTTATCACCATTCCATGTCCTAACCAACAAAATGAAGTCTACCTTGCCTTTAGTGAAATTCCATTGGATGAAAAAATCCTTAAAAAGCATGAACAACAACCAGAAAAACGCATGCAAAAAATCAGCACAGAACAATGGAAAGGACAACAACAAAAATCGTTAGACGGCATAACCACGGCGACCAAACACACTATAGAGCAAATATTAGATTTAGATCCCAACTTTGATCAGCAACAACTACCTTATGATCACAGCGACAGCATCGTTACTAGCTACCTTATCGATAACGACGAAAAGCCTAAAAAACCATCACCAATAAAATTCCATTATCCTGAATTTCTAAGTTATAATCGCCAAGGCGTTAACAGTAACACCCAACAAGGTGGCAACCAACCCTTTGGCTATGACAGCAAAGTACTGAAAAAGAATACCACCACTACGCTATGGACACAACAACAAGGGTTATCGGCAACCCTAGCCAGCACCATGGATAAGTACAGTACGGGATACTCACCGTTAATTATCGCTATTGATGACCCAATTGGCATGGCAAAAGAATTAAATGGCTATTATAACGAGGTCTATGCCAAAAATGATCAATATCGCCAAGAACGGGCACAAGAATTTGATGCCTATGCCTCTTACGAATACGGCATAGAGCTATTAATTCATAAAGAATTTGCTGATGATTTTAATTTCAACTATACCAATCACCCTTATTTTAAACGGGTAATGCAAGAGAAGAAACTGCCCGAAACCGAAGAGCTGCCTGTTTTTTCAACCTTTAATCAGCTATCGGTGCTAATTCAAGAAGAGCTCTACGGCAAACCGTACAGCAAACATTACCAATATTGTACCGAAATGTATGATGACTTTGTGGCAAAAAGATATAGAAAAGAAAAATATTATGAATGGGAACGTAACTACTTTTTACATGGTAAAAACTATTCAGAGTATCATATTGCATTAGAATCTAACAATAATAAGTATCCTAATTATAATTTTATTGATAAACGTTATATTGAATACTTTGACTCCCCTCAATCCAACCGAAACGAGCAAAACTTAACGAGTTATTTTAAAGCGGAAAAATTTTTAGGCAGTTACTTAGAGAGTTATCGAAAAAAAGAAGACCAATACCAACAAGATAAAATAGATAAAATAAACAGTATCAGAAAAAAATACGATAAATGTTTAGACACCCAAACCGTAAATAGCTTAAATCAGCAATATGAAAAGTTACAACAAGAAATAACAACCCTAGCCGAACAACGGGCACAACAACTAGTAAATTGGTTAAGAATGAGTAACTTTTACCTGCATATAAAAGATTTTGACGGCGACATTTGGGCGCCCGCTTCTGATGCAGATCCTAACGAAAAATGGATCGACAACCAATTTGAAGTAGAACAAGCGATTGCCGATAACGAACTGACGGGGGCGGCGCAGCAAAAAATAGCGGAACAACTTAACCTATATGGGATCTACTACTCAGCCGTAATCGATAAATGCACTTCAGGCTTAGAATTAACCGATATCGGCAAAGTAAACTTAAAGATATGGTTACAAGCGAGTAATGCTAGTAAAGACAACAGTGATAGTATGATGGTACGTGCGTTATCAAACAACAGTGAAATGCTATTAACCGATATCCAAGCCATGTTTGAACAGATCGAAAATGCCCATCACCCAGTCGAACTAAGCAAAGTGATCGCCACCTCTAAAATGGGTAAGATTGCGGCGTATTACAAAAAAACACAAGGGTTTTTAAACACAGTAAACAACTACCATAAAGAGCTAGATAAAGCCAAAAAGGTATTAAAAAACCACCCCGACACACTAGAGAATATAGCAAAATTAGGAATAAAAATGCCCGGTAATGAACGTTTATTAAAAATCTTTTTAAGTAAACCCATGCTAAGTGTCAACAATTTGGCTGTGCGCTTAGGTAATATTATGTTCTCTCCTCTAAATAACTCATCTGCAATCAATAAAATTAACCACCATGCCTGCCTTATGCTAAATTTGTCATTTTTGGGCTTATATAAAAAAGCGCAGCAAGCGATTTTACAAGCAGAGAACAACGTCAGCAATGCTGTGGTTAACTCGCAATGGTTTAAAAACGCTTTACCCAAAACCCAAGCCTTACCGGGAGGCGTAGTGATGCGACTAACTAAAAAAATGCGTGAATCCGATCTAAAAGTGAAAAGTGAGTACGTTAAACAGCTTCATAACAAAAATAGAGTAATTTCGCGGGTGCTAGATATAAAAGAAGCAGGGCTCAATGCAAAAATATTAAAAGCCACAAAAGAAGATATCGAGAACTTTAATATCACTCGAAGCCAATCCAGTAAAGGGTTTAAAGATATTCGCTTAGCCTTTATTATTGCCGCCTTTGAAATATATAACTGGCTACAAATTAAAGATAAAACCCAAGGGGATCATAACGACAGTTTCTGGTCGGCGGAAATGATTGGTGCATCACTAGCAATGTCATCGGCAACCACCGAATTAATGTATCAATTTGTAAAAACGGTTACGGGATCTAATTCGGTTGCTGCAGGGCGTATAAAGGTGATGTCAGGATTCTTTGGGGCGGCGGCTGGGTTGTATGTTTCTTGTCAGAAGGTTATAAAGAGTTTTGAAGAAGATCGAAAAGGAAATACATGTTTAGCCGCATTGAATTTATTAAATGGAATTTTATATTTTATTAATGCAGGAATCGGATTTGCTGCTGCTATGAACAGCCATATTCCTTGGTTAACCAGTCGTATAACCAGACGAGCGTTAGCTAAAGGGCTAAGTCGAGAACTTATTGCTCGTGCCATTGCCATTTATACTGCGCAAATTATGGCACGGCGGGTGATACTATTAGGGTTTGGTCTTTGGTTTGGTGTGATTAGTCTGCTGGTCGAAGGATTGATTTGGTATATAAGTGATAATGAGTTAGAATCGTGGATAAAATTTAGTGCGCTAGGCGCAAAAAATAATGATGCCAAAGCCTATAAAAATATTATCGAGCAACAAGACGCATTTAAAGCGGCACTAAAAGAAATGGTTGGTATTGATAATTCCACCGTTGAACTGGATCAGCAAAATCAACTCACCGCCAAAGTAAATGCAGCTCAACAACTGGATAGTGAAGCCGAGCACGATTTTAACGAATTTGATGCCTTAATGCTAATCACTAACGATTTAGAGGGCCGACACCAAGCAAAACTAGAGGCGCTAGCAATAAAAAATCAACCGCAACAAATTTATCCACTTCATCCTAATGCGGTTGTCAATTTTTTCCAAGGAATAATAAACTAAAGATAGGATAAATCAATGAATAACTATTTTCAAATTATCACTGGTAAAATCACTGAGTTAGAAGTGATAGACACCCACTTATCACTCTTTGGCGGCGGCAGTTTTGCCAGTTTGCCACTACTTGGGCAACTAGCGCTTGGCAACACCACTGAAGCAGGCAGCCAAGTAGGCATGGCAAGCGATGAACAAGAAACCGCCGACTAC
>NZ_AWGA01000077.1 GCF_000471645.3 Candidatus Schmidhempelia bombi str. Bimp
GACGAATTTACCCGTAAAGATCCGCCTGGAGTAAAATGGGTTGCCTTCTACCGTGAAGCACCACCCATTCCTGACTATATTACGGTGATCCACACGAAAAAAATGAACAATAATAAGCGGAAAAAATGAAAGTAAATAGTGACTATTATCAAATCATTACCGGTAAAATCACTGAGTTAGAAGTGATAGATACCACCTTATCACTCTTTGGCGGCGGCAGTTTTGCCAGTTTGCCACTACTTGGGCAACTAGCGCTTGGCAACACCACTGAAGCAGGCAGCCAAGTAGGCATGGCAAGCGATGAACAAGAAACCGCCGACTACCTTAACAGCGTACAATACTTTCGCTGCAAATTAGGTGAGTTAACCGTACACGGCATTTTTTGTCGTGCTTTTTTCCGTAATGGTGACAAGGTCGAAGTGGTAGTCGAACCACTTGAAGACGGTAGCTACTACGCCTATGCCTTACGCAGACCTATCGATCACCGTCTATGGTTATATCCTTGGGCTATGAAAGGAACCAAAGCAAGTAATAAATCTTCACTTAAGTTTGCTGGTTCTATTTCACTCGGTACGTATATAGTAGGTATTATTTGTATAACAATATCTATTATTTCGTCAGATGCTACAAATGGTGAAGAATTATTTTATTTTATTATAACAAGCATTGTTGCTTTTATCGTTGATGGATTATTTTTTTTACTTTTATTTTATAGTGATAAAGCTATGCTTGGCGGGGGTTCCAAAGAAGCCGATAAAATATTTGCTACTTTAGGTTATCCCAAACCGAAAACGGTTAATATGGAAGAAGAATTTATGGAGATGTTTTTCAATAACAAATCGATGAACGAGCCTAATTTTTATATCGATGTCACCACCGACGAATTTACCCGTAAAGATCCGCCTGGAGTAAAATGGGTTGCCTTCTACCGTGAAGCACCACCCATTCCTGACTATATTACGGTGATCCACACGAAAAAACCGAATAATAATAAGCGGAAAAATAAAAGTAAATAGTGACTGTTATCAAATCATTACCGGTAAAATAACCGAACTTGAAGTGACAGATAGCGACTTATCGCTTTTTGGCGACGGTCGTTTTACCAGCTTGCCCCTACTGGGGCAACTGGCACTAGGCAACAGACTGAAGCGGCCAGCCAAGTTGACATGGCAAGTGGTTAACAACAAGCCACTGCTTACCTTAACATAGATCAACAAAGTACTGCATAATACAATTATCATTGGTGAGTTCGGGATGAAAGGCACAAACTAAGATGTTATTTTGTTGGGCCATAATACAATGTTGATCGACAAAAGCTAGTTGCTGAACATTTTCGCCGGCTTTGGCTATATAAGGCGCACGAATAAATACAGCGGGAATGTGTTGGCCAATGTTAGGGATATCTAATTGGGTTTCAAAACTATTAATTTGTCGACCAAATCCATTACGTTCGACGCAAATGTCCATCAAATTTAAGAGTTCTACTTCGCTATGTGTTGTGGCTTTACCACAAAGTACAAGCCCCGCACAAGTCCCTAAAATGCCTTTGCCTTGCTGAGCAAATTGTTGAATAGGGGTTAATAGTCCATTTTGTTTGATTAAACGACTAATGGTGGTGGATTCTCCCCCAGGGATGATTAACCCGTCTAATGTGGCTAGTTGCTGGGGATGTTGCACTAAAGAGACGTGTATATTGCCCATATGATTTAACATAGTAATATGCTCACTTACGGCACCTTGTAAGTTGAGGATACCAATCTGTTTTATATGATTGCTTTCTAGTTGATATGCCATTACCATCCCCGTTCTTGCATTCTCTCTGACGGCACCAGTGTGCTAATTTCAATTCCTTTCATCGCATCGCCTAAACCTTTTGAAAGTTCGGCTAAACGAGGATAATCATCAAAATAACAGGTTGCCTGTACGATAGCTTTGGCAAATTTTTCTGGGTTTTGTGATTTAAAAATCCCCGAACCAACAAACACACCATCGGCACCAAGTTGCATCATTAATGCAGCATCGGCAGGTGTTGCTACGCCACCAGCAGCAAAGTTGACTACAGGTAATTTCCCTAATTGTTTGATTTGTAGAACCAGCTCATAAGGAGCACTGATTTCTTTAGCAAAGGTCATTAATTCATCTTTTGATTTGGTTGTTATTTGGCGTATTTGTTCATTCACTTTACGCATATGGCGCACGGCTTCAACAATGTTGCCAGTACCTGGTTCACCTTTGGTACGTAACATTGAGGCACCTTCACCAATGCGGCGTAATGCTTCGCCTAAGTCACGACAACCACAAACAAAAGGTACGGTAAATTCATCTTTAAGTAAGTGATACTGCTCATCAGCTGGCGTTAGTACTTCACTTTCATCAATATAATCAACCCCCATGGATTCTAAAATACGCGCTTCAACAATATGTCCAATACGAGCTTTAGCCATAACTGGTATGGTTACTGCATTCATCACTTGCTCAATAATCGTTGGATCCGCCATTCTAGCCACCCCCCCCATGGCGCGAATATCGGACGGTACTCGCTCTAAAGCCATGACGGCAACCGCGCCAGCTTGTTCGGCAATTTTTGCTTGCTCAGCATTAATGACATCCATAATGACGCCACCTTTTTGCATTTGTGCCATGCCTCGTTTAATGGTTGGTGTTCCTGTGACTTGATTCATCGCTTGCTCCTTGTTAGATTGATGATTCCTAGATGTTTTTAACGGTAATGATGTTTAACTATTATTCAAAAATAAACGCCAACAAAAAACAGCCAATTGGACTATAATAAAACCAGCCAATTTTTTGAGCGATTTTCTGCGATACCATTAATGAAAAACAATCAACTACATTAAAGTGAAATAAGTATGTGGGATAAGCAACAACTGGCGTCGTTTACAGGGCCGCTGTTTAAAAAAGTTACTCAACTGATAGCACACTATATTGAGCAGGGTATGTTGATCGCGGGTGAAAGATTGCCTTCTGAACGTGATTTGGCAAAAAAGTTGAATATTAATCGTTCAACCGTTGTACATGCGCTTGATCTGCTAGCTGAACGTGGCGTGTTGATTCGTCGCCAAGGCAGTGGGACCTATGTTAATAATCAAAAATGGGGGATACAAGTTTATTCATCGATCAATTGGCGGTTACCTGCACATTTTTATCAAAATAAATCGTCATTTTACCAGCAAAAAGTGGCACAAGTTCGTGCACAACAATCTCATATTTGTGATTTAGCGAATGGTGATTTACCGACCAATTTCATCCCCAAACTTGCGTTACCCAATATCTCGTTAAATGAATTGATTATGCACGAGAAAAACAGCGATACATTGCAATTAGGATTGCCATCACTGAAAGCGCAAATTGCAGTTTATATGCAAACGCAATTTGCTATGCACGTTGATATTAATCAAATTTTGATTACCTCCGGCACGCAGCAATCGTTATTTCTTATTACTCAGGGGTTACTTAAATCTGGCGATGCGGTAGGTATTGAATCGCCGTCTTATTTTTATTCCTTACCTCTGTTTCATGCAGCTGGATTACGATTGTATGGTATTGAATGTGATAAGGAGGGGATCACATTGGAAAGCCTAGCAAACTGTGTGCGACAACACCGAATAAAATGGTTATTTTTGAATCCTGTTTTTCAAAATCCAACGGGATTTGTTATGAGTAATCAGCGCAAGCAAGCCGTATTAGCCTTTTGTCATTCACACTGTATTGGTATTGTTGAGGATGATGCCTATAGTGGTTTAGCTTTCCGTTCTAATTTGGCAACCGATCCTATTAAAAAGTATGATCAACATAATCAAGTCATCTATTTAGGCTCGCTATCCAAATATATTGGACGCCATATTCGCGTGGGATGGATGGTGGCTCCACATGATATTATTCAAAATCTCGCTAATATTCGGCAATATATTGATTCAGGATTAAGTATATTGCCCCAATTATTAGCTCAAGCGTATTTAAAACATCATCATGCTGCCCATCAACACCAGTTACGGCAAGCATTACAAATCAATGCAGAGCAGTTAATGCAATGGTTAGATCGTTATTTTGGTGGTGATATAACGTATCAAGCCCCATTGGGTGGCTTTCATTTGTATGCTTATTTACCCGTTAGCTCGGTAGCGGAAGAACTCGCTCTGCTTAATCAACTGTTATTAAATGGCGTCATCGTGTCACAAGGTATCGATTTTGGTGATAATTTTGGCGCAATTAGGCTGAGCTATGGCCATTTTGCGCCTAAGTTGCTTTGTTAAACGTCTAGTTACTGGTTTTTATGTTAGATATTCTAGTTATCGTAGTTACTAAATATTGGACATATTAGTAATCTTTGCATTTGGTAGTTGAAAGCTAAGCTGTTGATATATTAACTGTGGTCTTAACGTTGTGATTGTTATCATAAATAGCGGAAGTTAAACAGGTTATTTTATCGCCGTTTTCACGGCTTGGGCATGATCAAATGCTTAACGCTGTTCGCCTATTTTGTAGTTGTTTTTATTTGTAGTTTTGGTAGGGATGCTATTTTGTGTTTTTATTGCTAAGTTTTCCGTTTAAAAATAAGGTATCAATGTGTAGAAATAGGCAGTGGTAAAATTAATCGATAGCTTTAAATTATTATAAAATTTAAACCAAGGTGAGCTATTGGGTTAATAACAATAACATGCTGATAATTTTATAGTTTTGAAGCTTAATACGCGACTTTATCAATAAAATTATTAATCAAAAAGATACGATATCTGTTAATTAAATTTATTTTGTTAATTTTATTGTTTATCGTATAAGCGATTACTTCAAATAAATCCCATCTTCGATATAAGCGCCGTTATTTTGCGCCAAGGGTGGTTAATGCCGTTCCGTTTAATTTTTTTATCCTTCTTAATGTAAGATGAGTAGCATTTTGTCAACAAAGGGGGATACAGGTGATAGTTTTACTATTATATTAGTTCAACTCTTTGAATTTGTTATTATTTGGATTATGATAATCTATACTTTTTAGCATAAATTTGCGCTTATTTTTAAACGGATTAAGATTAATATGGAAACTTATCAACTTGACAGGAAGCCACCAATGAAAAATGGAATACGTCCTCTTTATATTTTAATTGTACTCGCGGTAATTTTTGGTTTTATTTTCTTTAGTGCTTATAACACTATTCAAACCCAAGATGAAAAAGTAGCAACCAGTTGGGCTGAAGTGGTCAATCAATATCAGCGTCGTGCTGATTTAGTCCCGAATTTAGTCAATACGGTTAAGGGCTATACCAGTCATGAATCACAAGTACTGATTGATGTCACCAATGCTCGTGCCAAAGTAGGGTCAGTACAAATTAATGCTGATCAATTGACTGATCAGAAAGCAGTACAGCAATTCCAGCAAGCACAGCAGCAATTGAGTTCGGCATTAAGCCATTTAATTGCAGTGAGTGAAAATTATCCTGATTTGAAAGCCAGTCAATTATATAGCGATTTAATGCAACAATTAGAAGGTACGGAAAATCGTATTGCTGTTGCGCGTGGTCGGTATATTACTACTATACAGGAGTTTAATACCTATATTCGTCGTTTTCCAGGCGTTATTATTGCTAAATTAATTGGTGAGCAACCTAAGGCGCAATTTACAGTAGAAAATGAAAAAGCTATTTCGACAGCACCACAGGTAAGTTTTAATTAAAAATTTGGATAGAATTATATGCGACAGCAGCTTATGCGTATTGGACTATGTTTCATCTTGTTTTTTAGTTATAGTGTGAGGGCCGACATTGCGGTACCTGCATTAACACAACGGGTTACTGATATGACTGGAACCCTTACCCAACCACAATCCAACGCATTAGAACAAAAAATTATTGCATTTGAGCAGCAACAAACCGCTGGCGCCCAAATTGCTCTATTAATAGTACCCACATTAGATGGAGAGACCATTGAGCAATTTGCAACGCGGGTTTTTGATAAATGGAAACTAGGCCGTCAAAGCCAAGATAATGGTGTGTTATTATTGGTCGCCAAAGAGGATCACTTGGTAAGAATTGAAGTGGGTTATGGTTTTGAAGGAGGTTTAACCGATATTCAATCTTCACGTATTATTCAGCGTGATTTAGTGCCAGCTTTTCGTCAGAATGACTATTATGGTGGGTTGAGCCATGCTTTGGATTCTATTATTCGTGCGTTAAACCATGAATTAAGTACATCGGATCAGCAACAGTCTGTATCAAATCCAACAGGGGAAGATCTGTTACAATCGCCATTAATGCCGTTATCATTTATAACATTGTTTCTTTATTCGACTGTTATGCGCTATATTCCGTGGTCGTGGCCTCGAAAGTCGACTGGTCGACGTAATGTGGTTGCGGGGGGATTAAATGGCATAACGGCTGGTGCAGTTAACTTCTTTATTACGTTATCGGCAAATTCAAGCATTCGTATGGCGTTTATTGTGTTTGTGATAAGTACCATCATCTGTGGTTATTTCTCCAATATTGGTCGTCGTGGTGGCGGGGGAGG
>NZ_AWGA01000078.1 GCF_000471645.3 Candidatus Schmidhempelia bombi str. Bimp
GCGGCGGTGGCTTTAGTGGTGGCGGTGGACGTAGCGGCGGCGGCGGTGCGTCAGGTCGTTGGTAGTTTTGTATCTTGTTGCTAATTAATCATATAAAATTGTACTATGATTAACTAGAGCAATACACCTGAACTTAACTATTGTTGATTGCCAGTTTAATGATTAACTATAGTAATTAGACATAATAAAAAGCCACCTTTAACGGTGGCTTTTTATTTAACGAATAACAGCGAATATGCATTATTTTAATGGTGTTATCACTTCATCAATTTGTTGATTTAGACTTTCTAAACCAGCGCCTGATAAATACCATAAATCAGCAGTTAAATAGACCACTTTTGTGCCAGCTTCAGAGAGTGCTTGCTTATCAAAATAGTCATTATTTATCGCCTCTTTACCAATAGCCTTGCTACGGTCAATAACATAGATGATAGATGGTTTTTTACTCTTAATATATTCATTAGTTACCGCTACATACGCTGGTAATGCAGGTCTGCCTTCCTCTGATGGGGCTAATTTCATCGAAGAAAAGGCATTAACAGGTACCGCGCGTTTAACGTGTAATTCATCAAAAATAAGCGATGCATAAGCGCCTTGGTTTATAAGCATTACATGACCATCGTTGTGCATGGCAATGATGGCTGTTTTATCGGAATGATCAGCTATGTTTTGCGCATTCGCAATTTTTTCGTCTAATGCATGTAATTTTTCATCTACAACTTTTTCTTTATCAGCAATTTTACCTAAGAATGCTATTTTTTCTTTTACCTCTTTAACATAATGCTTATTGTCTTTAATACTGTAATTGAATGTTGGTGCAATGGCATTTAAATCTTGGTAAAAACCAGTTTGGCGAGCGCCAATAATAATAAGATCTGGTTTTGCTACTTTGATTTTATCTAAATCAGGTTGTTTCATTTGACCGGTATCCATCACCTTACTATTGTGATATTTGGCTAAATATTGAGGGATAGATGATGTAGGAGCACCTTTAATTCGATTACCTAAACCCAGCGCATTGATGGTATCTAATGCGCCAAAATCCATGACGATGATACGTTTTGGTAATTGAGGAATAGTCGTTTCCATTGCCGTTGTGGTTACTGTCGCCGCTTGAGTGGTTTCGGTCACCGAATTATGAGTGGTTGGCGCTTGACAACCGGTCAATCCTAATAAAAGCGCTGCAATGGCTGTAAGTGCTGGTTTTTTTAAGATCATTTTATTATCCTTATCAATATTATAAAAATGATAATTATTATCATTAAAGTTAGTGTTAACGTCTAGCAAAAGACTAATGTATACGTTAATTTAATAATAACGCATTGATATTTTTTTGTCATTTTATCTTATCAGGGTGTGCTTTAACAATATTGATACTGACTGACTAAAGTCATTAATCAACGAGAATATTCATTAAATGAATAGTTAATTGCGCCTATAATAGCAAAGATCGTATTTTACAAATGAGTAATTAACTAAAGATCATAACTGGTTAATGTGCTGTGTATTACTAGATTATTTGGTATTCGCTTTTTATTTCTAAGCAATTTAATCCGCTATTTTAGTGCAGATAAATTGTGTTTTCAGGCGTTTTGACGAAACGGCACCTCGTTAAATAACCCTTAATATTACTACAAATCCCGCCATGGCTTAGGTATGGTTCGATCTTGTATAGTTAATGTATTGATCATGGTAACCTCCATATTAAGGTCAGCCTACAGAGATAGAATGGATGATACGATCAATGATTTATTTACAAACCCATCAAATACAATCCATTTATTCATGCTATGAGCATAATAAGTACATTTATTTTGGTTATTTATAGTTTATTCATTCACTGGTTATCTAACCTTTTATCAGGTCCATGATTTTAGGTCAACTTAATAACAATATATAAAACACGCGATTAACCAGCACGGTCGATAACGTAATTGTTTAAAGCTAAGCATTGCGATTTTTCTGAAAAAGAGTATAATTCTGTGGCTTTTTATATACTCATATTTCTTTATATTTTAGGAAAAAAGAGTAAGGCAAATCATTAAATTTTAAGAGGAAGTTATGGTAACTATTCGTTTAGCTCGTGGCGGCTCTAAAAAGCGTCCATTCTATCAAGTGGTTGTCACTGATAGTCGTAATCCACGCGATGGTCGTTTTATCGAACGTGTTGGCTTTTTTAACCCTGTAGCACAAGGTAAAGCTGAAGAATTACGTTTAGATCTTGATCGTGTAAATCATTGGCTTGGTTTAGGTGCAACGGTTTCTGACCGTGTTGGTGCTTTAATTAAACAAGCTAAAAAAGCAGCTTAATTTGTTTGGTCAACAGCAAATGACAACGCCTGAGAATCTGATTATTGTTGGTAAGTTTGGTGCTTGCTATGGTATTCGTGGGTGGCTTAGGGTTTTTTCGTTTACCGAACAAGCTGGAAATATTTTTGCTTATCAACCTTGGTATATTCAGCGTGCTGGTACATGGCAAATCGTAGAAGTTGAAAGCTACAAACCACATAATCAAGATACAATTGTTAAAATTGTTGGAATTGATGATCGAGATATTGCCAATGCATTAACGAATGTAGACATTTATGTTAATGCCGATTTACTGCCTCAGTTAACTGACGGTGAATTTTATTGGAAAGATCTGATTGGTTGTCGTGTGGTCACCATTGGCGGTTATGATTTAGGTCAAGTGACTGAGTTAATGGAGACTGGCGCGAATGATGTACTGGTGGTCAAAGCAAATTTAAACGATGCATTTGGTAAAAAAGAACGGTTATTGCCTTTTGTTGAACAACAAGTTATAAAAAATATTGATCTCACAACGAGAGTAATTGAAGTTGATTGGGATCCCGCCTTTTAACCAGTATCAATAGGAGCGATGAATGCGAATTGGCATTATTAGCCTTTTTCCTGACATGTTCCAAGCGATCACTGATTATGGGGTAACAGGTCGCGCGGTAAAAAGCGGTCTGTTAACAGTTGAGTATTGGAACCCACGCGATTTTGCATATGATAAGCATAAAACGGTTGATGATCGTCCTTATGGCGGTGGACCGGGTATGCTCATGATGGTACAACCATTAAGAGATGCCATTCATGCGGCAAAAGCGGCAATGGGGGAGGATACCCAAGTTATTTACCTCTCTCCACAGGGACGCAAACTTGATCAAAATGGGGTTGTCGAATTATCGACATACCAGAAGTTAATTTTGATTTGTGGGCGGTACGAGGGTATAGATGAGCGGATCATTCAAACTGAAATTGATCAAGAATGGTCGATCGGTGATTATGTATTAAGTGGGGGTGAATTACCTGCTATGACATTGATTGATGCGATTTCACGGTTTATTCCGGGCGTACTTGGTCATGAGTCATCAGCAAAGGAAGATTCATTTGCTACAGGTTTACTTGATTGTCCTCACTATACTAGACCTGAGGTGTTAGATGGATTGGCGGTGCCAGCAGTATTACTCTCTGGACACCATAAAGAAATTCGTCGCTGGCGGTTGAAACAATCTCTAGGGCGAACTTGGCTCAGAAGAGAAGATCTTCTACAACGCCTAGCTCTGACTGATGAAGAGCAGAAATTACTTGCTGAATTTCAAGCTGAATATAGCAAGTAAGTGTGTGAGTAAACATTTCAGTTTAACTAGGAAGAGAATTATCATGAAAAATGCAATTATTAAGCAACTTGAAGATGAACAACTAAAGAAAGACGTCCCTGCATTCCGTCCTGGTGATACAGTGGAAGTAAAAGTATGGGTTGTTGAAGGTAATAAGAAACGTCTTCAGGCATACGAAGGTGTAGTTATTGCAATCCGTAATCGCGGATTACATTCTGCATTTACGGTACGTAAGATTTCTAATGGCGAAGGTGTTGAGCGTGTATTCCAAACACATTCTCCAATTATTGACTCAATTACGGTTAAACGCCGTGGTGCTGTTCGTCAAGCTAAACTTTACTATTTACGTGAACTACGTGGTAAAGCTGCGCGTATTAAAGAGCGTCTTAACTAATTTCACGCAAACTTATCTTAAAATGAAAAAAA
>NZ_AWGA01000079.1 GCF_000471645.3 Candidatus Schmidhempelia bombi str. Bimp
TTTTTATTTGGTCTTGCTATGTTGTGCATGCCAGTTTCTTCGATTCACATATAGTCACGTTGGGACTGTTTAATCATATTCTCCGTTCTTTCGGTCAATTCATCGGTTGGTTCATTGCCACCAAATCCAGCAAGTCTGATATGAATTTTCCGAATAATTTCATGTTTATCCCCTTTTTTGAAAAGAGATTATTTTCAGAAAAATAATCAATCATTGCTACCGGATGAATAAACCATGCCTTGCCATCAAGTATTTACTTAAATCTTCCTCCAGATACTCTTCATTTTTATGGTCAATCAATAATAAAAAATTAACTGTCTCGCTGAGAATATCAGCTTTTTCGTTATTTGGTTAAAATGTTTAGTTCTAATATAGCCACATTAAGAGCCTCATTAGGAGAGCTGCTGTTTTATTTTTCTACTTTAATAAATTTTCCTTTATCATTAATGATATAATTTGTTTTATTTAATAATTTAGGTAGCTTATTATCTCTATATTCAACCTTATTAAGAGTAACAAGGTAATTTTTATCAATAGTATATTCAATCAAAATTACTCTATCTTCCAACTCATCATTTTCGCCTATTTCTAATCTATCAATAATATTTAAATCATCTGACAAGCTAATTAATGATAATTTAGGATAACCAGCAATGGAATATGAAGATAACAATATCAGTTTTGTTTCTTTATATGTTTTTAATTTTATTGCCTCCAAATTACCATCATCTATCATCCCTTTAAAAAAATAATTAAATTCATCAGGTATGGACAAAAAACCATCTTTTTCATCTGGGGGAAAATAGCGATTGGCTAATGGCAGATTAGCGGTATTCAATGTGTTATATAAATCTGAAAAATCGTGAAGTGTTTTTTGTTTATCTTTAAAGGTTAAAATAAATTCATCATTACTAAATAAAAAAAGATAATCAGACATAAATAACACAAATTGATTTAAATTATACTGTTGCGGTAAAGTCGTAAATGTAAAATATTGCTTCTTTTGTTTATTATCAGGTAAATTTAAACGCTCTACTTCTTCTTGCAATAAGCTATGAACATTTGGTGGTACTTTTTCTTTTGTTTCTTGCATTTCAATCACATTATGTTCGTCAATTATTAATTTATTATTTGAACTTTTAACGGATATATTTTTTGATTTTTCAAGTAGAGTCAGTAATTTTTCGATTTGAATTGAATGATCTGATAAATAAGTGATATCAACTAATTGCCATTTTATCTCATTAGCATTTATCATTAACGGCAAAAAACAACACAAACATACAAAAATAAATCTAATTGTAATTTTTAACATTATTAACCTCTTTTATAATTTATTTAGGTTATTTATTAATAAGTGTAATTATTTTTTCCTTCTCACTTAAGCCGAAAAGTTTTTTGAATTAAACCGCACCTATTTTTTTAACAAGAGTTCAAGCTCTTTATGATTATTATTCCGTGTTTTGGATAAATTGTTGCTAGCCTCGCCCATCTTTTGTAAGGCTGGGTTTTTAAGTCTTATATCTTCCGATGTGCCCGGCTCTATGCCTTGGCTAGTGATGTTGATATAAGATCCGCCCCCCATTAGGGGGAAGGGGGATTTCTTTTGCGGAGGATAAGGCGGTTTTACCTTCGACACTATCAATCTTAATATCTTGCTTGGCTGCTATAGCTAGGATAGCATTTTGGGCTTGTATTTCAATATCACTTTGATTGACAAATAATTTAATGCCGTCTTTAAATTCGTTAGTAGAACTGCGTTTTTCTCTTCTTGGAATGTGATTTATTATTATTGGTTCCGTTTTGCTTTTTTGTTTATCATAACCATGACCTTATAATATTGGTGCTAATTAGTGTAGCCTGTCTATACCAATTAAATAAAATTAACGGGCTGTATGTCCTTTGATTAATTATATTTAGACTTACATATCTGCATAGAGAGGTAATATGCCTAAATCTCGTAATCGAATATCGACCCGATTTACTTTTTTAATATCATCAATATTTTCTTCATCAAAAAAATGAGGAGTAGTGACTACTAATGAACCGGTTACTTTATTCTGATGGGTGACATTTATAACATTAAACGATTCAGGTACGGTTTTATGCGTTAATTCAGGCTGAGGTAAATAAAGCATCCAGCCAGCTGATAACCTATCAGGGAAAACTCTCAGTTCTCTTGTGTATCTACCATTAACCATAATATAAGCATCATTAAATAGTTTAGCTAAGGCAATAATAAAATTTTGTATGGTCTCTACTCGCATTTCTGATAACAACAAATCGAAATTAAGTTTAATCTGTATCTTAAATCTTTTTTGTTGTTCAGTTGATTCATTAGACAAGATATAAAGTAATGACGCTTCTTCAGTCTCTTTATCCCAAATTGCTTCACTAAAATAATTGCCGCTGTCTTTTTGGTATTCTTTTGATAGTTTTTCTACCCCTATTTGGGTTACGCCCTCTTTATCAAATAGTTTATAAATGGATGACTTTTTTTTGGATGATCCACAGAGATACCAATCCTGACTGGTATGTGTATGGTCATGCAGAATATTTAATATCTGCTCAATTTGTTCAATACAGACTGGAAGCGGTAAATACATCTCAGGTTTAAAATAGAGTTCAATGGTTAATCTTTTCTTCATATTTTATCCTTAGTTGTAATAGTCTTTATTTAGTCCTACATATCTGCATAGAGAGGTAATATGCCTAAATCTCGTAATCGAATATCGACTCGATTTACTTTTTTAATATCATCAATATTTTGTTTATCAAAGAAATGGGGCATAGTGACTATTAACGAACCAGTTACTTTATCCTGATGGGTGACATTTATAACATTAAACGATTCGGGTATGGTTCTATGCGTTAATTCAGCCTGAGGTAAATAAAGCATCCAGCCAGCTGATAGTCTATCAGGGAAAACTCTCAGTTCTCTTGTGTATCTACCATTAACCATAATATAAGCATCATTAAATAGTTTAGCTAAAGCAATAATAAAATTTTGAATGTGTTCTACTTGCATTTCTGCTAACGGTAAATCAATATTAATACTAATATTTACCTGAAAGAGTTGTTTTTTTTCAGAAGATTTATCAGCTAAAATATAAAGTAATGATGCTTCTTCGGTCTCTTTATCCCAAATTGGTATACCAAAATACCCTTTTTCTTTCTGATATTTTGGTGACAGTTTTTCTACCCCTATTTGGGTTACGCCCTCTTTATCAAATAGTTTATAAATGGATGACTTTTTTTTAGATGGCCCACAAAGATACCAATCTTGACTCGTAGGTATATAGTGATGCAGAATATTTAATATCTGCTCAATTTGTTCAATACAGACTGGAAGCGGTAAATACATCTCAGGTTTAAAATAGAGTTCTATACTTAAATTTCTCTTCATATTTTATCCTTAGTTGTAATAGTCTTTATTTAGTCCTACATATCTGCATAGAGAGGTAATATGCCTAAATCTCGTAATCGAATATCGACTCGATTTACTTTTTTAATATCATCAATATTTTCTTCATCAAAAAAATGAGGGGTAGTGACTACTAATGAACCAGTTACTTTATCCTGATGGTTGACACTTATAACATTAAACGATTCAGGTACGGTTTTATGCGTTAATTCAGCCTGAGGTAAATAAAGCATCCAGCCAGCTGATAACCTATCAGGGAAAACTCTCAGTTCTCTTGTGTATTTACCATTGACCATAATATAAGCATCATTAAATAGTTTAGTCAAAGCAATAATAAAATTTTGAATGTGTTCTACTTGCATTTCTGCTAACGGTAAATCAATATCAATACTAGTATTTACTTTAAATCGTTGATAAGAAGATTTATTAGCTAAAATATAAAGTAATGACGCTTTTTCTGTCTCTTTATCCCAAATCGCTTCACTAAAATAATTGCCTCTGTCTTTTTGGTATTCTTTTGACAGTTTTTCTAATCCTATGTGGGTTACGCCCTCTTTATCAAACAGTTTATAAATGGATGACTTTTTTTTAGATGATCCGCAAAGATACCAATCTTGACTCGTAGGTATATAGTGATGCAGAATATTTAATATCTGCTCAATTTGTTTAATGCAGACTGGAAGCGGTAAATACATCTCAGGTTTAAAATAGAGTTCAATGGTTAATCTTTTTTTCATAGTTTATCCTTAGTCTAAAAGTGGTACATAAATGCATAATAAATGTGGAAAATTATCCACTAATTCATTTTGAAAATACCTATACGCCTTAGGCGTCATCCATACCCAGCAACATTTGGCTGGCCGATTAGAATCGCATACCGTATTGTGTCTTTCTGCTTGGTCTATTAACGATCTTTTTGACGATTCAGCCCAGACATTTAGTTTTGGTTTAGCTGTGCCTTTTTCAAATAAAAAGTCATAGCGAGCCTTAGCCTCTAAAAATAAACATAATTTCGGTAACCAACCATCAAATGTCACAGGCGGATTGCCCGGTCCCTGAAAGTATTCCCACTCTGGTATTATTCTTGATTTTTTATTCCCTTTCTCTTCTCGCCATTCTAGACCGGTTATCGCTGACTGATAATCCAGTGCTAATAAACTCATTCCACGACGACACTCTTTCAATCGGACCCGCTTAAATGCATCTGGTGGACAATGACAGTTTTGTCCTTCGACTAATACCTTAATTTTAGTTAATGCATCTTCGCCTAGGCGTTGTTTTTCCTGAGTGCTAATCCTATAGTGTTCCAGTTCGATAACTTCATCAAGACCGGTATAATCACTATCATTAATAGTCGAATCATTAGGTAGAGTATTCTCTGCGATATTAAAAACACCAGAAGTGTTTCTATTGTGTTGCAACATATACACCATCGCACCTGTCCCAGCAAGTAGCATCGCTACTTCTTCTACACCGATAGCTACACCCCAAACAATCAATGGTAAAACCATACATTTTCTCCTTATTATTTTTATTGAATTTTATTGGCAATGAAAAGCAAATCTTCAAATTGTTTTTCTGGGTTTTCGTTTTCTTTTTCTATCCATGCTTTTAGTCTAGGTTGATCCTTAATATTTGGATTGGTTGCTTCGGCATATAAGAACGCTTCAATTAGGAACTTTTTCGAAAAACCAAGCTTTAAAAGATAGTCATAGGTCGTTTTAAGTCTATTAAATAAATCTTTAATTTCTTCGTCAGGGAGTGTTAATTGCTTATCGGCTTTAATTTTATGAGTAATCTGCCAAATATACGTATCCTTTTCTTGCGCTAAGATATTATTTATTTGCTCAGCTGTAAATTGCATCATAAACTCCCTCTTATAAACGAATGATAATGGTTATCATGATAATAGAGCCATTCATCAATTTGTAAGGTAAATAACTTAAATTGCTTTGGGGTTAAAATTGTCTTCAACCTATATAATACCCTTGGATCATAATAACGTAACATTGCATAATTATTAGCTTCGACTCTTAAGTGTAATTTACTTTCCAGTTGGTTAAACAAAAACTTAAAGGATAATGATGAAATAATCCAAGACACGGCAGGATAAGTTTGTTCAAGGTGAATCAATCGATTTTGATATTCATCACTTAATTGCTCAATATCCCAAAGCCAAGGACCGTAAAAGGCAATATCCTGATTATTAGGCTGAATAAACAGCGGTAATATACCGTTTTCTTCCGTTATTTCTCGCTTAAATAAGCGTTCATATTGCAATCCATCCACTAAGGCGTAAAGATAACGTTTATTTGGTGATTGTTTTTGGCATTCCCATAATGTTTGATAGATGATATGTTGGTTTATCATTAACGTTCTCCTGCAATAACTAGCATCTCACCTTTTTCGGCAGCCTGAATTAAACAGCGCAAACAAATTCGGTTAGTGATTGATGATAATGGTACGGGTAAGTCAGGCATTGAGGTCTTTAAGGTAGCTGGTTTCATCTTCTGGAATACCCCACTTTTCACTCTTATATTGCCAGCGGTGCCCAGCTCTATGCCTTCGCTGTTGATTTTGATATAAGAGCCGCCACATATTAGGGTGATTTCTTTATCTGCGGTGAGGGTGATATTACCATCGACGCTATCGACCTTGATATCTTGCTTGGCGGCTATGTTGAGGTTGGCATTTTGGGCCTGTAGTTCAATATCACCTTGATTGGCAAACAGTTTCATCCCCTGCTTGTGAGCGAATAATCCAATCGCTTCGCCAGAAGAGACGCTGATAGTTTTAAGGGCGCTGATATCGGTTTGGTTTTCGGCGGTGAGGGTAATGCTGTTGCTGGTTGATAGTTGGATGTTCTCTGGGCTAGTTAAGGCAATCCCTTCTTGGGCATAGGCAAGTATGCCGCTTGCTGCTAGTTCGGTTAGGTTGGCGTTAAGTTGATTTTGGCTATCAGTGTCCGCTAAATGCGCTTGCGATTGCACCGCGGCAGTGTGTAGCGCTTTGGCGATGGAGAGAGCATTCTCTAGCTGGGTGATAGCGGCTTGCATATCTAATTGCTTGCCTTGGGCTTTGGGCTCGCTTTGGGTGGTGAGGTATAAGCCTTTGTTGGCGGCAATCGCGCCCCAGTCGTCGGTACGTAATTCGAAGCCTTCACCGCGTTGTTCTTTACTATAATAACAATATTTTTCAAGAAAAAATTAATCTATAGGTAAAGTAGATAAATGATTCTTTTCAAGATACTTTCTATAGGTAAGAAAATTATC